>CAKRCY010000042.1:0-19432 GCA_934309195.1 uncultured Dorea sp. | reverse complement strand
ATTATTATATGATTTTTAAGGTGCAGACATGCACAATCTTGCGCTTTCATCTCGGTAATTGAATTGCCGAGGATTCCTGCTTATTGTCCTAATCTTCCTTTTTACTTTTTTCAACAATCATTTGCAGCCTTATACCATCAGCTGATATTATTTTTTCTTAATACACCCTTTCAGTGCCATTATCAGTTTATCTGCATCAACAGGCTTTGTAAGATGCCAGTTCATCCCTGAAATATGACTGTTAATGATATCTTCTGCAAACGCATTTGCACTCATGGCTATGATCGGTATCTTGTCTGCGTCCGGTCTTTGCAATGTGCGAATCTTCCTTGTTGCATCCCATCCATTCATATGCGGCATCATAATATCCATAAAAATCACATTGTAATATCCCGGTGCCGACTCCGCAAACTTCTCAACTGCTTCTTTACCGTCTGCCGCACACTCTACACAGATTCCCTTCTCTTCCAGCATGAACTTTGCAATCTCCAGATTCAGCTCATTATCTTCTGCGATCAGCGCACGCAGACCTTCCAGCGGAATATCTTCCGTACTTTCTGTATTCACATCCTCTGTATATTGCATCAGATTCTGTACCCTTGTCTTAAATGGGATCGTCATGATCACCGTTGTTCCACAGCCTTTTTTACTCTTTATCTCAATTGTCCCGCCAAGTCTTTCCGTAATCTTCTTCGCTATTGCAAGACCGAGCCCGCTGCCTTCATACTGTGTCCGGCTTGTCTTATTTTCCTGCGAAAACATCTCAAATGCGTGTCCGGCAAACTCCTCACTCATACCAATTCCGTTATCTGAGCACCCAAATTCATAAACCACGCTCTCGTCATCTTCCGATATTTCCCTGCACCACACAGTCACATTGCCGCCTGGTTTTGTAAATTTCACTGCATTATCAGTGATCACCGTCAGAAGTTTTTCTATATAAACCGGATTTCCCATCAGATACATATGATTCAGTTCCGATTTTTCCCAGTCCACAATATACTCAATCTTTTTTTCACCTGCATGCATCTGTTGATCTGTGTTGATCCGGTTTAACACTGCCGCCAGATTAAACGGTATATCATTTTCGACAAATTTCTCCGTCTCCAGCTTGTTCATATCCAGAATATCATTCACCATACTAACAAGATACCTGGCGGATTCTAAAAGCTTCTCTCTACATTTTTTCTGTATCTCCGGATTATCCGGATAACGATCTGCAAGTTCGGTCATACCGATGATCCCATTTATCGGTGTCCGGATATCATGACTCATATTAGACAAAAACCGTGATTTAAGTGCTGCATCTTTCCTGGCTTCCGCAACCTGATGTAACAGTTCCTGTTCTTTTTTCTTAACATCACTGATACTGCGGATCGCACACAGCACATGGGTCAGATTACCGTCTTTGTCCCTCTTCTTCTCGATAAAACGAAGTTTATGCCAGTTGCCATCCTTCATCTGATACTCCATCACTATAGTCTCTTCATTCTTCATTCGTACAGGCAGTGTCGTTATATCTGTAAATTTAAGAAATGCTTCCTGATACTCTTCTGCCACAAACTTCTTGCATACATTCCTGTTTCCAGAAGAGAATTCTCCGGATTTTTTATAATTCATACTCTCAGCAGCCCGGTTTGTAATTTCTTCAAACCAGTCTTTCGAAATATCAATCCTTGAAATATACTGATAGCTTCTGGCAATAGCCTCTATAATCTCATTGCTTAATTTTACTTCATCCAGTGCTCTCTGTAATTGTTCCTGAATTGCTTTTTCTTTATACAGAATACTGTCCACGTTCCGGTACCCCAGAAATATGTAATAATTTTCCCCGTCTGCTTTTTCTTTCACTGCATAAGCCTCATAATAACTGTCTTTTCCATCTTTGGAAACACTGTGATAATAATAAGTAAGACTTTCCCTCTCCTGAAGTCTCTTTTTCAGATTTTCACACTTATGCCAGTCTAAAAATTCCTCCTGTTCCGCTTCCTGAATAAACGCCTCTGCATACCGTCTTGTAAATTCATCATAATCAGCAAATATCGTGTGTTCCTCTCCGACAAGCTGTTTCGCATTCGTATTTTCAACCAGCCGCAGAATTTCATATTTTCCGGAATTCAGTTCCAGCCGATACAATGACACATACTCCGTGAACAGTTTCTTTAAAACATACATATTCTCCGATGACATATCCTGTTGTGTATTCAGTTGTAACTCTTCTTTCTGTGTTGGCATAATATTTCTCCTCATAGAATACATCTGTACATAACATAGTAATATTATACACTACTTCTCCGAGAATGTGTCAATGTAATATTTATTTATGCATAAATGTTAACCAATCGTTTGATTGATGTTGACTTTCGTCTTTCAGTATGTTAACCTTTTGGCTATATCAGTTAACAAGTGATTTATACTACATATAAAGGAAGGTAACACCATGATTTCAGAAATCCACACACACGAAGATCCCATATTAACACGCGAAGAAGCCATTGAAATTCTTAATACTCCTGATGATCAGTTAGATACTCTCATCGAACGCGCCGGGATTCTTCGTAAAAAATATAAAGGAAACCGCGTCAGCATTCATATTCTGACCAATGTCCGCAGCGGCAACTGTACTCAGGACTGTGCTTACTGTGCACAATCCTGCCGTTCTGATGCAGATATCGACACTTACAAATGGGTAGATGATGACAAATTATATAATGATAACGATTTTGTAAATGAATATCATCTTTCCCGCCACTGCATCGGATTGAGTGGTATGGGCTTCACCGATGCCGATATTGAACAGCTCGCCGAACGTATCCGCAAGATGAAGGAAACCGGAACCCATCTCTGCTGCTCCATTGGATTCTTAACCGAAAAGCAGGCCAGAATGTTGAAAGATGCCGGGCTTGACCGCATCAACCACAATCTGAACAGCAGCCGTAATTATTACAGCCATATCTGTACTACACACACCTTTGACCAGCGTGTGGAAAATATACATATGCTTCAACGGCTCGGATTTGAAATCTGCAGCGGTGGTATCATCGGTATGGGAGAAAGTAAAGAAGATGTGGTCGATATGCTTTTGGAACTAAAAGAGATCAATCCGGAAGCTCTTCCGATCAACTTCCTGCTTCCGATTCCAGGTACTCCTCTCGGCGATCAGGATATCTCCGGACTTACCTATGAATATGGAATGAAAGTTCTCTGCCTTGCACGACTTCTGGTTCCTCAGTCTGATATCCGATGCGCCGCAGGACGCGAAGTGTATTTTAAGGGACATGAAAAAGAATTATTAAGTGTGGTCGATTCCATCTTTGCATCCGGTTACCTTACCGCCGGCGGACAGGGAATCAACGATACGATCCAGACGATAACCGATGCCGGATTCACTTACGAGATAGAATCTGCATAATTTGGGATTTAATTCAGGAAGGCGTTGGATACCCGAACCGGAATAAAGCTTGGAAAAAGTTAGAGGGTCAGAATCTCCGTTAAAGGAACGAAGCGAACGTGTTTGAGGCGAACGCCGAGTTTGAGCGTAGTTCCTTTGCTTTTAGGAGATTCTGACCCTCTTAGTTTTTCTTAGAGCATGGAACCTGAACAAGAAGCACTTTATACTGTTTTCTTCAAGGATCGAGAGGCCAACTCAGTTAATAAATTAAATCCCAATCACATCTGCTTCCTCACCACCATATACTCATCCCCATTCCGGTAATAAGGGCACTGGTAATGCTGGTCAGATATAAGACGCATATATTCATCTTCGTCCATATTGATATCGCACATATAACTTTCATAATCTTCATCGTATGTATAATAAGTACAGCTTTCACAGCTATTCTGAGCCATCGTAATTCTCCTTTTTTGATTTGGTAATTGAATTTATCTGTTTTCCATCGATTATAACATATTTTTCCGATACTGTATGTAAAAAAGAGCACAAACATTGCGATTACAGGTTGCCCCTGCTTTGCTATCCATGTTATATTTTATGTGATATTTTTATCAAACTATTGTTAAAGGAAAGGGTTATTATGGATTCAATGTTTAACACTCCGCAGGAAGTTGTACAGGCCAATATGAACGGTGCTGTAAAAAAAGCTACGACTTCTAAAAAGAAAGTATTCTTTATGGGCATCATGGCTGGTGTCTGCATCGCACTCGGTGCTCAGTCCAGTAATGTTGCCATGCATGATATTTCAAATGTAGGGCTTGCGCGTCTGGTTGCCGGATGCGTCTTCCCGGTAGGTCTGATGATGATTGTATTTATCGGTGGAGAATTGTTCACCGGAGATTGTATGATGACGATGGCATGTATTAAGAGAAAGATCAGCGTTGCTTCCCTCATCCGCACTCTGGTAATTGTATATTTCGGAAATATGGTCGGTGCAGTTGCTCTCGCATATCTGGTATATCTGTCCGGACAGTATAATTACACCAGTGGTGCTCTCGGTGCATTTACAATCAAAGTGGCTCTCGGGAAAGTCAGCCTGTCTTTCCTGCCTGCTCTAATCTCCGGAATCTTATGTAATATTCTGGTGTGTGCTGCAGTATTGATGGCTTCCACAGCAAAGGATATTGCCGGAAAATCCCTCGCCATCTTCTTCCCGATCATGGCATTCGTTATATCCGGCTTCGAACACTGCGTTGCAAATATGTATTATATTCCGGCCGGAATCTTTGCTTCCATAAATGCGGATTATGTTGCCAAAGCAAAGGAATTGTACGGCATCACCGGTAGTCAGATTGCTTCCCTGAACTGGGGAAATTTCTTCCTTGTCAATCTTCTGCCTGTTACGATCGGTAACATTATAGGCGGTGGATTTATCATCGGCGGCTTATTTTTCTATCTTCACGGAAAGAACTGCAAATAAAAGCAAAAAAACTGCAATTGATAATACTATTATAACGGTATTATCAATTGCAGTTTTTTTATAGAGCGAAATCAACAGGAGACTTACCTTTTTCCAGTTCCCGGATCATCTCTGTCAGCTTTTCTGCTGTCATTTCGATTCCAAGCCTGGAACTGTTGATACACAGATCATAATTATGCGGTCTGCCCCAGCTTCTTCCGGTGTAATAATCATAGTATGCTTTCCTGTCTTTGTCTTTCTTTCTGACCAGCGAAGTCGCGGCTTTCTCATCTATCGAAAGCTGCTCCATCTTTCTCTGCACACGCCACTCAAACGGTGCCGCTATAAACAGGCTGATATGATCAATCTTTGCCTGTTCCAGTATGTAATCTGCGCAACGTCCGACAAACACGCAGTTGCCTTTTTCTGCCAGTTCCCGGATAATAGAACTGTATGCCTGATGCAGTGTGTCATTGGCTGTCATTCCGTTGAGTTCCTGATTCGGCACATCATACCACACCTGGTGCAGCCATGGATTATGTTTTTTCTCATCTGCCTTTTCCAGAACTTCTTTGGGCATTGCAACAATCTTTTCTGCTGCCCTGTCAATCAAATCCCGGTCATATAATTCCAGTCCCAGCTTTTCTGCAACTCTTCTTCCGATTTCGTGGCCACCGCTTCCAAATTCTCTTCCGATACAAACAATCATAACGCTTCCTCCTTTTCGCAAGTATGTTCCGTCTTGTATATTTTAACTATAGCTCTTTTTTTCAGATCATAAAACCAACAATCCAGAGAAAATGTCTATTTATATCCATTTTATTCACTCAAAAATTCTCCTATTGAAAATCGTCCTGTCCGTCAGCCGTTCTGTATCGGAGTTCATGACTAAAACTTACCGCTGCGTCCTCCGTGACTCTTACCAGAAGATCCGGTATGTACAGAACTCCCACCACTTTCCTGTTTCCGTTCGATCTTTCTTGTTGTTACAACACGGTTCACAAAGTGGTCCGTCCTGACCGTCAGATCCAGGCTGCCTGCTTTTTCATATTCGCCTGCCGTTACCTGGGATTTTACGGATTTGAGTTTTGTTTTTTTGATTAATGCCATTACAAATGCAATAATAGCGCCGATCAGCAGATCTCCCGGTATCCACCATGGTGATACTTTCTTTTTCGGAAGGTGTCCCGTATCATACGGCTCTCCATTTTTTGCCTGTGTCAGGAAATCATCACACAACGATGCATATTTCGAAAATGCGTCCAGATATGCTCCGTCACTCAGATCCGATACAAACTGGTCTTCCATATACGCAAGCCCCGCATCTGTAAATGCCGTGATCGCATCTCCGCTTGTAGATATATTCCACTCCCGGTCATCCATTGCCACCAGAAACAGAATTCCGCTGCTATTTTCTCCATAGCCATAGCCGTTGTCATCATAATAATCATCTGCATATTCTTCCACGGTCTTTCCATTCAGAGAATTCACAGTCACTACGATCACGTCGCACTCCTGTTCCTCACTGACCGTATCCAGCTGCTGATTCAGTTCTTTTTCTTCACTGTCTGTCAGGAGATCTGCATCATCTGCCAGCCTTGGCAGTTGGCTGCCCGCCGGTATATCTTCTGCATTTACATTCTGAACCAGACATAACAGAGACAGGAGAACTGCCATGAGCGTACCGGATATATACCGTCTTGTTTTCTTTCTTTTCATGCCTTTTCTCCTTTTCTTATATCAGAACCGTCAGCCACATCAGTGCATAGAGCATAATACCGATCACAAGCCCTCTGGATACAACATACTTCCAGAATGCTCCTTTATCTGCCGGCAGATCTCCTACCATCTTTCCCGTCTGTCCGTTCATGGCAAATACATACCTTTGATCCCGCCAGGTTGTATTTAATATCCACACTGGATACAGCGCATATTTATGAGATGCCTTTTGAATCTTCACATCATCTGCAACCGGTTTTACGATCGAATAGCCTTTCACTGTGTCCCGAAGTTCTCGTTTTATGCTTGCCTTTGCACGTTTTTTCGCCCGTTTCTTACACTCATCCGCTTCCACATCATACCGTTCTGCCACATAACCTGCCAGATACGGATCTTTGAACGGCACCGCATCTTTGAAATCATATGGTTCCAGAGATTCCATCAGATCATCTTCCATCTTCCTTGATCCGTCTTCCGGAATATGCTCGAATGCCATCGTTCCTCCACGCTCGATCCTGAAGAATTCATGTTCTGTGTATTCCACATCTCCGCTCATCCATACTCTGGATCGTTCTGCATCATAAGTAACCCGTGCATTTGTCTCCATATCAAACAACCAGAACGGTACATAGATCCCTACAATCTCATCGATATGATTTTCCTCTTTAAAAACAGACGGTACAAAAGCCTTTCCGTCCAGATGCTTCTGGTAAGCTGCCTTTGCCGCTTTCTTATCCAGCTTAAACGGAATGACATAGTCCGGTTTTAATCCGCCTTCAAACTGCCCTTTTAATACAACACGGTTCCCGCAGAACGGACAGGTTGTTGCTCCGGTCGTCTTATCGGCCGTAATCTCTCCTCCACAGGATTCACAGATATATGTAACAAACGTGCTTTCTTTCGTGTTTTTTTCCGTCTGTCCGCTTTTCTTGTCCTCACTCGTCTGCGATTCATTCAGTGCTTCATATTCTTCTACCGAAATCTCTGTATCACAGTAAGGACATTTCATCTTCTGCGAAGTACTGTCGAATTCCATCGTTCCTCCGCATGCCGGACATTTATATTCTTTTATATCAGACATATATACTCCTTATCTGAGCTTCATCCAATCGTAATTCTTAAGCAAATGGTTTGCCGCAGTTTGTACAGAATTTCCCGTGATTTACAGCTCCACAGCTGCAGATCCAGTTCTCCGGTGTCTGTGGCTTCGGACTTCCACAGTTCATGCAGAACTTTCCTTCATTCAAAGTGCCGCAGCTGCAAATCCAGCTTCCGGCCTGCTGCTGTGCAGACTGTTCCTGCGCAGCCACCTGTCTTGCCTGTTCTTCCTGCTGACGTTTCTCTGCCCCCTGGTTATAAAGAGCCTGCAGATTCACCCCGCCATTCATACCGGACGCCATATTCATACCCATGAAGCCCATCATTGCTCCATTCGGATTACCTGCCGCACTCTTCATTGCCTCTGCCTGCGCCATGCCAAGCGTTGCAGCCATCATACTTGGATCTGTATACATAGCAGTATTCTGTGCCTGCTTGATCGCTTCTGCATCCTCATCCTTGATCGTGACCGGATTGAATGCAACCGATACAACTGAGATTCCCCTGAGTTCTGACCATTTCTTCGTCAGGATTTCATTCATCGCATCACTGATTTCCATCGAATGTGCCGGGATCTGACTTGGGCGGATCTCCAGCTCTGCAATCTTCGCAAATGCCGGCTGCAGGGCATTCACGAATTCCGTCTTTAACTGTGAAGCAATCTGGTCTTTCTCATAGCAGTCCGTCACATTTCCACCGAGATTTGTATAGAATAACAGCGGATCTGTGATACGGAACGAATAGATTCCGTTACAACGGATCTCGATGTCTTTATCAAGATTGATTCTTTTGTCTACCACACGGAACCATACCGGATTCGCCGTGCCGAATTTATTGTCCGTAATTTCTTTGGTATTAAAATAATACACTCTCTGATCTTTCGCCGTATCTCCGCCGAACGTGAAACGTTTCCCGATTGTCTGGAATGTCGCTTTGATTCCCTCTCCCAGACTGCCACAGAAAATACTTGGTTCCGAAGACATATCGTAAGTGTATTCTCCCGGTTCCGCACATACTTCCACAATCTTCCCCTGATCCACGATCATCATACACTGTCCATCTGCCACGGCAATTCCGGAGCCGTTCGTAATTATATTATCGTGCCCTTTTGTGTTCGATGAACGCTTGTCTGTACGCTTCTTTCCGCGCACCATCAGTGTATCATTGTCTAATGAATCGCAGTAGAAGAATTCTTTCCACTGGTCTGCCAGTGTTCCACCTGCTGCGCCCGCTGCTGCTTTGATAAGTCCCATATGTTTTTCCTCCTTTATCTATCTCTTTTTCACAAGCTTTACTACCGTCTCGATATGATCGCAGAACGGGAAGTTATCCACCGGCTGGATCTTCACAGCCTGATAACCATGTCTGGTCAGATATTTCAGATCTCTTGCCAGTGTCTCCGGATTACAGGACACATAGACAACTTTCTTTGGTCCGAGCTTTATTACAGAAGAAAGGAATTTCTCATCACTTCCGACTCTCGGCGGATCCATGAATACCACATCTGCTTTTTGGTTCTTTGAAGCCATATCTACCATGAATCTTCCCGCATCCCCTGCATAGATCTCTGCATTTTTGATGCCATTTTCTTTTGCGTTGATTCTCGCATCTTTCACCGCATCTTTGTTAAGCTCTACTCCAATGACTCTTTTTGCATTTCTGGCTGCGATCAGACCAATTGTACCGGTTCCGCAGTACGCATCGATCACCGTCTCTTTCCCGGTCAGTTCCGCATAGTCCATGGCTGTATTATAAAGGATCTCCGTCTGTACAGGATTCACCTGATAGAACGATTTCGGAGAAATACGGAATGTACAGCCGCATAATCTGTCCTTAATAAATCCCGGTCCGTAGATCGGCTTTTCCTTTTCTCCCAGTACCATACTGGTCTGCTTGTTATTCACGTTCAGTACTACGGTCGTAATCTCAGGATGTACTTTTCTCAAAGCCTTCACAAAGTTATTCTTTGATGGCAGAATTGGCGATCCAAGCACCAGAACGACCATAATCTCATCCGTCTCAAAGCCTCTGCGGATCAATACATGTCTCAAAAGTCCATATCCTGTATCTTCATTATATGTCTTAATCTTAAAAGATGGCAGAAGTTCACGGATCGTGCGGATGATCTCCTGACTTTTCTTATCTTCAATCAGACATTCTTCCACTGCGATCACACGGTGCGTTCCTTCTGCATAGATGCCGGATATCACATTTCCTTTTTTGTCATGATCGAATACCGCATGCACTTTATTTCTATAAAAATATGGATGCTCCATACCGATGATCGGACTGACTTTGCAAAAGCCGCCCAATAATTGTTCTTCCTGCTTCTGCTTTCTTTTCAGCTGTTCTTTGTATGGCATCTTCTGGAACTGGCAGCCGCCACATTTTTTATCGATCTTACATGCAGAACTCTGATTCTGTGTCTGCTTTTTATTTTTCTGTACGTTACTCTTCTGACCTGATTGCCCAGCGCATTTTCGTGCATTTCGCACGGCTGTTGCGGAAGCATTCTTCTTTGGACGGTCGGATGACGTCTTTTGCGATCTCACTGTACAGGCCCTCCTTTTTCCATTGTTTGAATGATTTCTTTACTAGACGGTCTTCCCCTGAATGGAACGTAAGGATTGCCACTTTTCCCCCCGGTTTTAACACACCCGGCAGCTTATCCAGAAAATCATACAATACTTCAAATTCATGATTCACATCAATACGAAGTGCCTGGAATACCCTCTGGCTTGACTTACGTATTGCTTCTTTTCTTTCCTTTTCCGGGATAAATGCAAGCGCCTCTCCGATTACCTGGTGCAATCCCGTTGTTGTTTCAATCTTTCCGCCTTTTCGGATTTTTTCCGTAACCGCTTCTGCAATCTCTTCTGCATAAGGTTCATCTGCATTTTCAACCAGCATCCCTGTAAGTTCTTCTCTTGAAATGTCCTGTAGTCGTTCTGCCGCACTGATTCCTTTCTCCGGATTCATCCGCAGATCCAGAGGACCTTCTGCTTTAAATGTGAATCCTCGGTCCGGATTATCGATCTGCATGGATGATACACCAAGATCCGCCAGTACAAAATCAAATTTTCCGGCTTCTTTTGCTACTTTGTCAATATTGGCAAAGTTCTCACGCTTTACTGTCAGGATGTCTGATCCAAATCCTTTTTCCTCCAGACGTTTCTTTGTCTTTGCCGATTCAATCGGATCTACATCCAGTCCGTAGATATGACCCTCTCCCTGCAGTTTTTCCAACATCTTTGAAGTATGCCCTCCATATCCAAGCGTTGCATCCAGTCCCTGCTGTCCCGGCTGGATATCGAAAAAGTCCAGGATCTCCTGTACACAGATGGAAATGTGCATTCCTGCCGGTGTTCCTCCTTTTTGGATCACCTTTGAAATAGTATCTGCATACTTTTCCGGATTCAGTTCTTTATATTTTTCTTTATAATTTCTCGGATGTGTTCCGGAATACCGGACTCTCCGTTTATGTTTCTTCTCTTGATTTTCCTGATTCTCCATAATCTCTCTCCCATTTTATCAGTTGTTCCGGTACATCTACATCCCGGAGTTCTGCTTCTTCTGTCTCACAGAGCACCACATCTTCTTTATGTGCACAGAGGATCTGTTTTCCGCCTTTATCACCGGAAAGTCTGCACAGCTCCTGGAAAAAGCATGAATCCCATAATACGGGATTCCCGGTTCTTCCTTTCCGTCCGGCACATACAATCTTCCCCGGATGCATCTTGCCCATCTCAAGCATACGGGCAAATGTCCCGGCTGTCAATCCCGGCTGATCACATACGATGAACATAGCCCCCTTTAACCCCGGATTCTCATCTAATGCCCTCTTTAATCCTAACTTCAGCGAATGTGCGATTCCAAGATCCGGCTCCGTATTCTGTACCACCAGCATCCCCTGTGTGCCTGCCGCATTCTCTATCTCTTCAAATCTTGTCACCACTACCTGTGTACACAATGGAAATGCACGCATTTTGCGAAGGGTATGTTCGAACATCCGTCCACCATCCAGTTCCTCCAGCAGCTTATTGTCCCCGTACCTGCTTGACTTTCCGGCTGCCAGGAGAATCATCGCATAATCTTTATCTGACAGTCGTGCTTCTACTGTCTTTACCACGGAACTGCCAATCTTATTTGCCTTATCCGAGATCAGGTAACATAATTTTTTGTCCTTTCTCGGATCCACATCACCAATCTTAAGACCTTTTTTTACCTGCACGCCCTCCTGCAACATTCCCCGGATCACACCATCCAGCTGGGAATAGACCGGTTCTCCTCCGGTCAGTGCCAGAAGTTGTCCTTTCCGGACGATATCCCCGATCTGTGCTTTCGGCTCCATCCGTCCGGCTGCTGACGCCCTGATCAGCCGTTCCAGTGCATAGCCGCCCACATATCCCGGTATGCCGGTATTGGGAATCGGCTGTCCGTCATAGATGATATCCGCAAGTGTTAATCCACGCATTGTCTCTATGACAGCATGGACATCTTTTCCCGCTATAAATCCCGGTCCGAGACCGATCACATATGATGCATCTGCCCGGCTGGTTCCTGTATTTCTTTTTGCAAGAATTGCATCCACAAGTACATCCGGTCTGAATTCCCTCCGGATCTCTGCCTCCGGGTCTACGATCACGGCAATCTTCTCCGCTTCCAGTACCTTCCTGGCTTCCTGATAATCTTCCACAAGAATTCCTTCTATTCCTTCTACTTCTATCCTGTCTTCATAGACTGCCCGTGACATTGCAACTTCACGTCTGACGGTAAGCGGCACTGCAATCTCCGTCATGATCACCCGGAATCCGGCCCGGTGAAGTGCTACTCCTACACCCGTAGCCAGATCTCCGGCTCCTCTGATTAATACTTTTTTTCTGTTTTTATACATTTCTGACATAGTTACCATCTTTCTTTCAACGGAATCAAATCCGATACCACATGCACTCTGCGGATCTGTCCTGGGCATTCCATACCGTCTGCATGCCTGTCTGACAACTGCTTTACGATCTCTTCCGCAAGTTCCACTGCCATTTTTTTCTGCTCCTTAGTATCTGCCTGATTCAGTATCACCTGATATTCCATATCATCCGTCACGTATTTTCGTCCCGCACTCTGACTTACCGCAAGTGTGACAATATCTTCCGGACACAGAATATCTTCTTCTGTCTTTTCAAGAATCTTCCCGGTCTCTTTCACCCGGAAACAACCTTCTTTCAGCTTCTTTCCAACCGCACTCATCCCATATACATTCAGAACAATATCTGTCTGCTCACAGATCACCGGCTCATGTTCCGCAGGGGCTTTGACCGGCAGACGCTTCGCTCCGTCTGCCTCCAGAAGCAGTACACCTGGTTCATGGCCGATCTCTTTTAGATATTCTTCTTGAAAAGATGCAAGCTTCCCATCCGTTGTCTCTCTTCCCATCCATACAACACCATATTTTATCATAATCTGACGGAACATTTCCACCGAAGGTTTTCCCAGAAAATATCCGGCATCATATTTTTGTATATGAGTTGTTGTAGAAACCGCACATGGAATTCCGGCATTCCGGCATTCATCCATAATCTTTCGGATCACTGTCGTCTTTCCGCCTCCGCCGACAACGGATACCGTCTTATGAAAATTTTCTTTAAAAATTCCAATAGCCTGGCATAAACTGCCAGGCTCTTTCCATTCACCATTTTTATAGCTTATTATCATATAAGGACTATTTCTCCTCTTTTTGCATTGCTTTTGGAAGGGTTAAATTTAACACAATTGCTACGATTGTTGCAAGAACAACCGGAGATTTTCCGAAAATTGTTGTCACCCATTCCGGGAACTGTGCCAGTGAAGCATTTGCCTGTGTCACACCCATTCCTACTGCTACTGCAAGTCCTACAACTGTTGTATTACGGAAATCCATTGGCTCTGTCGTGATCAGTTTGATTCCCGTCATTGTAATCGAAGCAAATACAGAGATTGTCGCACCGCCGAGTACACAATACGGAATTGTCGTAAGCAGAGAAGAAAACTTCGGAATCAGTCCTGCTGCCAGTAATATCACTGCTGCCAGCCCCATTACCACACGGCTGACTACCTTTGTTGTTGATACGATACCTACATTCTGGCTGTATGTCGCAGTCGGAAGCCCTCCAAAGAACGCACAGAAAATGTTGCTGATTCCATAGCCTACAATTCCACCTGTCAGCTCTTCATCTGTCGGCATACGGTCCATAGATCCTGTTGTTGTTGCCGAAAAATCACCAATTGCCTGTACTGCATTGATCGCAAACAGAATTCCGATCGCAACACATGCCGATGGTTCGAACTTGATTCCAAAATGCATTGGCTTCGGAAGCTGGAAGAACGCTGCCGATGACACAGATGAAAAATCGACCATTCCAAAGAACAACGCTACGATATATCCTGCAATAATCCCGATCAGGATGGATGCCAGTTTCCACACTCCTTTTCCGTAATGATTCAATGCCGTTACAATGATCAGTGTAATAATCGCAACCACCCAGTTCTGCCATGATCCATAAGTCTTGCTGCTCGCACCGCCGGCCATATAGTTAATTGCAGTCGGATACAGGGAAAGACCGATAGAAAATACGACCGTTCCTGTGATCAACGGCGGGAAGAATTTACGGATTCTCTTGATATTCAATCCCACCAGAAGTGCAACCACACCTCCGATAACCTGGGCGCCCAGAATTGTTGCAATATCAAAATCAGCTGCAATTGCCTGCATACTTGGAACATACGCAAAGCTGATTCCCATCATAACCGGAAGTGCCGAACCGATCCGGAAATTCTTTGTTTTTATAAACGGAAACAATTGCAGTAATGTCGTCAGTGCCGACATCACCAGCGCTGCCTGGATTAAGATCACGGAATCTTCCTGGGAAAGTCCTGCCACTCCTGCAACAATGATCGATGGTGTTACACATCCGACGATCATCGCAAGTACATGCTGGATTGCAAGCGGCAAAGCCTGTCCGATAGATGGTTTTCCATAAAAATCAAATAATGCTTTGTCCATCTGTTTTGCTTCTTTTGTACTCATATATATCCTCCTATAAATTTCTTTCGAACGCATGGCGATTCATATTATTTTTAACTTAAACATTATATATTTTTTCTTCTTTTTTGTGTAGTCCTGCAGTTATTGAATGTTTTAATAAAATCTTATAAGCTACAGTTATTACAGCTATTACATTCCGTTATGTATACATTAAATTTTATCATGATAAAGTGCTAAATTTCATGGTACAATGATAGATAGAGACTAAAGACAAACGGAGGAATGAACAATGGGAATTTTGTCTAATATTGAACCAAAAGAAGTATTCCAGTACTTCGAAGAATTAAGTATGGTACCCAGAAGTACCTTCCACACAAAAAAAATCAGTGATTTTTGTGTGGAATTTGCGAAAGCTCACAATCTGGAATATATCCAGGATGAAGTGAACAACGTAATCATCAAAAAACCTGGTACTGCCGGATATGAGAACAGTGACCCGGTTATCATCCAGGGACATCTGGACATGGTTGCTACAAAGACAACCGACAGTGATCATGATTTTGAGAATGATCCTTTAGACCTTTTTGTAGATGGTGATCTGATTGGGGCAAAGAACACCACTCTCGGTGGCGATGATGGCATCGCCGTTGCTTACGCTATGGCAATCCTTGCCAGCACAGATATTCCACACCCACCGATCGAAGCTGTATTCACAATTGATGAAGAGATCGGTATGGGCGGTGCACATCACCTGGATACATCTGTATTAAAAGGAAAGATCTGTCTGAACATTGATTCTGAGATTGAAGGTGTTATGACAGTCGGCTGTGCCGGCGGCTACATTTACGATACTTTCATCCCGATCGAATGGAGTGAAGAAAACGGAACAAAGATGACGATCTCCATTTCCGGTCTGCAGGGTGGACATTCTGGTGCTGAAATTCAGAACCAGCTTGGAAATGCACACAAGATCATGGGACGCGTCCTGTATGCTCTTGCAAAAGATTATGACTTCAACATTGTAAGTACAAACGGTGGAAATGCAGCAAACGTAATCGCACAATATAATACGACTGAGATTATTGCTGATCCTGCACAGGCTCAGGCTATCGCAGATGCTGTTGCCGGACTGGAGCAGACGATCTCTGCTGAGTTTGCCGGACAGGAACCTACTTTATCTCTGAACGCTGTTTCCGAAGGCGAGACTACCTTAAAAGCATTTGACGCAGATACTACCGCACATGTAATCGGATTCCTGTATGGAGCAATCGATGGTGTACAATGCTATGACCGTGCCTTCCCTACAGCTGTAGAATCTTCCCTGAATACCGGTATTGTCGAGACCACTGAAGATACGGTAAAGATCAAATTCCAGGTTCGCAGTTCCGTTGCTACCAAGTTAAACGATATGCAGAACAAACTGGATCTTGCAACAGATCTTGCAGGTGCTTCCCGCGAAATCTCCGGTGAATATCCGGCATGGAGCTACAATGCAGATTCCGTGATCCGTCCGAAAGCAATTGAACTTTATAAAGAAATGTTCGGCAAAGAGCCTACCGTTGAGACAACTCACGGCGGTCTGGAATGTGGAATCTTATTCGGAAAGAAGAATGATCTTGATATCATTTCTTTCGGACCGGAACTGACAGGTGTACATACTTATAATGAGCGCGTACATATCGAATCTACAAAACGTATGTGGGATTATCTGAAAGAACTTTTAAAGATCTGTAAATAATCCACATCTATCCGGCGTTTTTTATGAATGCATAGTAATATTAAAAGACAGCTTTTCAGATTTTCAAATCTGAAAAAGCTGTCTTTTCTCATTCTTATTTTATTCTTATTTTACAAGAAATACATCTGCATTTGTCACTCCGAGTGCCGTCGCCTCTGCGTGATTATTTACATAGATGTCGATGTGGTTTCCCTGAATTGCACCACCGCAATCCTCAGCAGTAAATACATGACCTCCGATGATCACTTTCGTTCCATAAGGAATGACTCTTGGATCAACCGCAATCGTCTGACCTTCTACCACCGGCGTTCCAGTTGCTGTAATTCCGTCTGCTTTATTACAGCAGATTTCACATGCACAGTAATATGTAATCTGGAAATTACCAAGATTCTGTCCATACATTTCGTTTGTTGCATTGACATTACTGATTCCGCCTCCGGCAAGTGTATAATTATCATTGATAATACGTGTTGCCCATACTGCATTTTTAGTATTTACTTTGCTTTCAATAATCCCCAGTTTCGTGCTGGCTGCTTCGATAGTCTTTCCATCACCTGCATACATCACTACGTGGTATATATGGCCTTCTTTTGCATAAAAGATCAAGTCACCCGGCTGTGCATCCTCTACAGGAATCTTCGTTCCATACTGACTCTGGTCCTCTGCCACTCTTGGAAGATCATATCCATATTGTTTGTAGATCTGCTGTACAAATCCGGAGCAGTCTGCCCCGTCTGTCAGACTTGTACCTCCCCATACATATGGATTACCAATAAACTGGGAAGCAAATTGCAGGATGGATTCTCTGATCTCACCGCTTGGTGTTCCTTCTTTCACAGAAGCCAATGTATAATATAAAGCAGCATTTTCTTCTGGTTTTATTTTTTCTTCTGCCGTTTTATACTGTTCTTCCCCTGTTGCCGTGATCTGCTGTTTTATCTCATCGCTGTTATCGAGATATTTCTTTTCAACAAACCCTCTGACATCACCGGACTCTATATATACCCAGTCGGCATCCTTATCGGCAAGGATATAACAGAGCTGTCCCTGTTTCATAGTTCCTACAGTTCTCGCATCCACATTGTTCTCTTCTTTTATATTCAGTATTCCTGTCCCGATCTGGTCATTAACCAATGCATAATCCTTCTCAGCTACCGTCGGGTTCACCGTTGCACGCAGATATGTATATGCCTGATTTTCTTTTGCATCGACAGTCGCTTCCGCTGTCTTTGCAGTTCCCTCAATACCGGTATATTCCATTCCGGCTTTCTCTGCCTTCTTCTGAGCCTTAGTCTGATAAACATCCAGGATTTCCTGTGCCGCATCCCCTGTATATACTTCTGATGCTTTTACGAACCCTCTGACATTTCCGGATTCGACGTAAAGCCAGCCATTCTCTTCTTCTTTCAGGATATATAACAGACCATCCTGTGATAAAGTTCCTACTGTACGGACTTTTTCTTCCAGCTGCTGATTTGCAAGTGCTGTATCCAGACCTTTCTGTTTCAGTTTATTTCTTTCTTCCATCGTCTTCTGAAGATCTCTGACCGCTTTACTCTTTGCTTTCTTGAATATTTTATTTTTAATTGTTTTTGTCTGTTTCTTTGTTATTTTCTTCTTCTGTAGCTTTTTTGCATCTGCTTTTGCATTTTCCAGATCCGTCTTTGCATCCTGTGTATTACTACCATCAACATTCTCCGGAATTGCCTCGCGGATATTGATCTTCGATTTTGCAAATGCATATTTTCTGGCAACTGTCCAGAACCGGAAATCTTCCACGATCTGTGGTAATTTTATAATCTGCTGCTTTGCAACAAGTGCCTGATTGCTTTTTGCACTTGTAACTGTATCTGCCGGCTGTTCCGGCTCTGCTGGTGTCTTCGGTGCTGACGGCGTCTCCGATACTGACGGTGTCTCCGGCTCTGACGGTACCTCCGGTTCCGACGGCTGTTCCGACTCTGACGGTGTCTCCGGTTCCGCTGGTGCCTCCGGTGCTGACGGCTGTTCCGGCTCTGCTGGTGCCTCCGGCGCTGATGGTTGTTCCGGTGCTGATGGTTGTTCCGGCTCTGCTGGTGTCTCCGGTTCTGCCGGTGTCTCCGGTATCGCCGGAATCTGATCTACACGTTCTCCTGTAACCGGATTCGTCTTTTGCCCGGTTGTTGTATCTATCAGATATCCTGTACTTTCATCCAGCTTTACCTCACCTCTTTGGATCATCTCTTTCACTGCATCTGATACATCTGTAAGTGTATCCTTGCCATCTACTGATTTTGCCTGTAGCTTCTCTGCCTGTGCGGCCGGTGTCTGAGAGGCTGTGCTCTGCGTCCCTGCTGTCTCTGTTCCTCCATCTGCAAGTGCTGCCGCCGGAGTACTTATGATAAGTCCTATTGCAAGCACACCTGCAAGTGCTTTTGTCCCCAATCTCTTTGCCACTTTAATATTTCTCAGTCTCAAAATCTAGCTCCTTCCCGGATTTCTATATTATACCAGGTCTTCCTGTTTTCTTCTTGTATAGATTAATATACATTATTTTTAATTATACGCCTCCTGTTTTTAAATTTCCACCCTGTTATTGCTTTGTTTTTATCATTTTCATGAAAATAAGCTGTCCCGTTATTAAAAAGTTTGGTATCTGCATGACAAAAATGCGCCTGAGTAAGTTTAAAAACCATACCCAGACGCATCCTTGATTTTCTATTTTCTTTCGCCGTTTCTTAGATATTACATGTCCAGCGGATATTTTGCTGTCAGTTCTGCAACCATTCCTTTGACTTTTTCAATATTGTCTTCACTCTGAAGTACCAGTGCGATGCACTCTGCGATCACATCCATGTCTTCTTCTTTTAATCCTCTTGTTGTAACTGCAGGTGTTCCAAGTCTGACACCACTTGTCACGAACGGAGATCTTGGATCATTCGGTACCGTATTCTTGTTACATGTGATGTGTGCAGCATCCAGACGTTTTTCCAGTTCTTTACCGGTCACATCTTCTCCTCTTAAATCAAT
>CAKRCY010000041.1:0-19757 GCA_934309195.1 uncultured Dorea sp. | reverse complement strand
TTTTCTGCTCATTATTTGGATATATTCTATATTTATATGCCTTTAACATCCACTGTCACCTTCTTTCTCAACCTTGAATTTCTGATTTTTTGCTACCTTAACCCACCGTCTAAAGCCAGTGGGATTGCGGCAGCCTTATTTCAAATAGCTGCTGACAATATGATTTCCTTTCCTCTGCTTTCATAAACTCTGCCTCTATTTCAGCACTATCCTTTATTATCTGTACATTAGCATGAATCTACAATTCCTCTCTGCCTGTATAAAATCTCTCCGGGTTACAAGCATTGAAAATTCATAGAATGCGAAATGCATAAGTTCTTGATAGGGCGTATATGCCAATGAAAATATAGAATCATAATGCTTAACCCGATTGTATCACATAGTATATAAATTGTCGAGTAAAAAATATATTTGCTTGCAGATTCCGCCATACAAGTTATAATAAATACGAGAGAATTTATCTTTGGGGGTTATTATGATTAAAGCTTTGTTCAAACACATTTACAAATACTATAAAGACACTTTTATCCTGGCGATCGCCGGAGTAGTCATTGGTGTTCTCGTCGGGATCATCGATGCCGGATTCGGGCTGGGACTTAATGCCTGTACCGCTATCCGGACGAAATACTTCTGGTATCTGATCTGGTTCCTGCCTCTTGGCGGGGTGTTCGTCTGGTTCATCTATCACCAGTTTGGCAAATCTGTCGCGAACGGCATGAAGATGGTATTCCATGTAGGACTTGGTAAGAACAGTAAGCTTCCGATCCGCATGGTGCCGCTTGCCGTGATCGGAACCTGGACAACGCATCTGTTCGGCGGAAGTGCAGGACGAGAAGGTGTTGCTGTTCAGATTGGTGCGGCTGTTTCCAACAACGTTGGGCGTCTGGTCGATAAGACTATTGATATCGAAAACAGCCGGAAGATGTTCCTGATCACCGGTATGGCTGCCGGATTTTCCGGACTTTTCTGTACTCCGCTTGCTGCAATCTTTTTTGCACTGGAGGTATTGGTTGCCGGAAAGCTGGAATATCATGCTTTGATCCCAGCAACAGTAGCTTCCATCAGTGCAGCATTTACATCACGGGCGCTCGGACTTCGGAAATTTCATATTAATATACTGGAAACCCTGAACTATCATCCTTCTACGTACAACGCCGTTTTTCTTTTAAAACTGGCAGCGATGGGACTGTGCTTCGGTATCGTTGGTTCTTTATTTGCACTGATTCTCCGGTATCTGCGCTTGAAATTCGCTTTCCGTTTTTCTTCGCCTGTAAAAAAGGTTCTGATTATGGGATCTGTTATCGCAGTTCTTATGATGGTCTTTCATCAGGGAAGATACTCTGGAACCGGCTCTAATCTGGTTGCTTTGTGCTTTGACGGTATTACAGACGATATATATACTTATGACTGGATTCTTAAGATGGCTCTTACGATTCTGACACTTTCCTCCGGATTCATCGGCGGTGAAGTTGCACCTCTGTTTTCCATCGGTTCCTGCTTAGGATATGTCCTGGGACCTCTATTTGGATTTGACCCAATGTTCGGTGCTGCGCTTGGATTCGCCTCTGTGTTCTGTAGTGGATCCAACACACTACTTGCAGCGATTCTGGTCGGTGTAGAAAGTTTTGGATATAATATGCTTCCGTTCTTTGCTGTGGTATGTTTTGTATCATTTATCTTTAACTTTAATAATTCGATCTTTACCGCACAGCGGATTGCTTTTACACATCCCCCAAGACAGCAACGATTAAGAACACGACTGGTCAGCAAAAAAGACACCGCCAACAATTTATGACATTCTACAAAAAACCTCTCTGTTTTTTGTTTTTTTTCTCATAACAGTCATGTTGTAAGACTTGAAACTATCATGCTATAATGAAAAAAATCAATATTATCAGAGGAGGTTTTTGTATGCCTGGGAATGATTACTTTTTATGGGCCGGACTTTTTCTTATTTTGTTTGAACTTTTTCACTTTTCTTACCAACGTAAATTAAACGATCAGCGGACATTTTTGCTTTATGCTATGATGATTTGTTCTATGCTCATCTGCATTTCCGGAATCGTTTTAACTTACTTCATCAGACATCGGCTTTTTTATACTGCACCTGCAATTTTCATGAGTACACTTTTATATTTAAGCCAGTTAACATTGCCATATCTGCTTCTTTGCATGATATGTATGATATGCAGTATCTACAATACAAACTTACGAACACCTGTGTTTATTGGATTGTTTTTATTTATTCTGGGTGCTATTTTTACACTCACAAATCCTCTTTCAGGTCTTATTTTCCAACCGGAATCTGATGGTCTCCTGCATATAGGACGAGGCTATCGATTCTTTGTTTGTGGTATTATGTTATGGTACGCAGTTGATTTTCTGTTTATTTTTCTTCACTATAAAAAGTTAAAATTACGACAATTGGCTGCTCTTTGTGAGGTATCTGTATTTTTATTACTTGGCATGCTTGTTCAGAATATTCTCCGGCTTCAATTATTGGTTGGATTCACTTCTGCTTTGGCCATACTGGCACTTTATATCTCCTTAAACAGTCCATATGCCTATATTGACCATGTAACACGTGTATTTAATCCGGATTATTTTCAACGTTGGATAACTGAGCGTTTCTGGTATAACCGTCCCACCTCTATTATCATTGTAAATTTCACACAATTAGAACATATCCGTACCGTTTATGATTTTCATACCGGAAATACATTATTAAAAGAAGTAACTAAAATGCTTTGGCATAAAACACCTTCTCATGCTGTGTTCCGCCTTAAATTTAATCAATATCTTCTTTGTACCAATACGACTTACCAGCAGGAACTCCTTCTTGCTGACCTTCAGGAAACATTTGATACTGATTTTTCAATTGATGGACACAAAATTAATTGTCCTGCCTCTTTTTATACTATTACAGATATTTTTACCTGTAATAATGCCGACTCCTTACTTGCATATATCCATTTTCTTATCCGTCAGCCTGTTTCTGATAACCAAATTCTTCCTACTTCCGAAGCTCTGTATCAAACATTTTCATATGAGCAGGAAGTAGAACGGTATCTGAATATTGCTGTAGAAAATAATTTATTCGAAGTATGGTACCAACCTATTTATAATATAAAAGAATCCTGTTTTGTAGCTTTCGAAGCACTCAGCCGTTTAAAACATCCTGAACTTGGATGGATCTCACCGGAACTATTCTTCCGCATTGCCGGTAATACAGACCTGATTTTTCAGATTCTTCCATTACAATTACGGAAAATCTGCAAGTTTGTACGTGAAAACTCTGAAATCCTGAAATCCATTGATAACATAAAGATCAATCTTTCACCTGCTGAATTAACCAGACCAGGGTACTGCGACGCACTGGTAGCTATTATCCGTGAATTCCAGCTTCCAACCAGCCGCTTCCAGTTTGAAGTGACCGAGACTACCGCTACAAAATACAGTGATGAACTTTCTGATTGTATCCTACGTCTCCAAAGCATCGGCATCAACCTTTGTCTGGATGATTTTGGTTCCGGATATGCCAATCTGAATTCTATTTTGCGGCTTCCTTTTTCAGTTATAAAAATGGACCGCTCCTTATTAAGAAATATTGATTCTGATAATGCAGCACGAACTTTCTATCAAAGTATGGTTCGCACCTTAAAAGACACCGGCTATCAGATTGTTGCAGAAGGCGTCGAAACAAAAGAAGAGGCAACGCTTATGGCACTCTGGAACGTTGACATGATACAGGGTTATTTTTACGCAAAGCCTATGTCTGGTCAGGATATCTTATGCTTCCTCGACGCTCAAAATCACGAACAGGAGGTCATTCCATGCAAATAGCCATTGTAGAAGATGATGATTCTAATGCAAAAGAACTTGAAAAACACATACAACGTTTTTCCTCTGAAAATAATGTTGATATTCATTATATCCATTTTCCATCTGGTTCTGATTTTATCAAATCCTACACTCCGGTGTGGGATTTGATCCTTATGGACATCGAAATGCCTCACATTAACGGTATTGAGACAGCACGCCAGATACGAAAAACAGATTCCGAAGTCCTGATCATGTTCATTACGCAAATGGCGCAGTATGCCATCGAAGGATATTCGGTAAATGCACTGGATTATATCCTGAAACCTGTAAATTACTATGCTTTTTCTTTAAAGCTAAAGTATGTGCTTCAGATTCTTGCTTCCAAACAGACCGATACAATCATCATCTGTAATCAATCCGGGAAATTCCGTATTGCACTGAATACCCTCCGCTATGTAGAGGTTGTCAACCATACATTACACTATCACACCTTATCAGAATGTATCACCGCAACAGGTTCACCATCACTTGGAAAACTTACAGAATCACTTACAGGCAAAGGTTTTGTCCGTTCTCACCATGGCTATCTGGTGAATCTTCATTATGTTACACATTATGACAAAACATCTATCTGTGTGAAAGATGACAGCATCCCTCTCAGCCGTTCTTATTACAAAAATTTTGTTCAGCAATTATTAGCATACTGTGGAGGATAATACTTTATGAATTTATCAGATTTTATTGATTTTAATACGATTCACAGCTGTCTTGTCACAGCTTGCCTCTATATGATTCCTCTTTCCAGACGCAGTCACTTTTCACTGCGTCTGCTATGCGGAATTATACTTGGCATTCTGTTTGGTCCCTTTATCATTATCCATCAACATATGACAACCGGATTATCCATTGCACATCCTCCCCTTTCTTTCCGTTCGTTTTTTTTCATTGCATTAAAAGCATTGGATAATCTCAGCATTTATATTGTCTTTCTGACATTGCTTTTTTGGTTCTGCTGCTCTTTGAAACTACTGTCTTCTGCCTATTGTGCTGCCTGTGTCTATCTTACACAGGATCTTGCATATACCATTTTTGTTGTCATCATCCCCTCTGCTGCACACAGAGGCAGTCAGCCACTGAAACATGATACTCTCTGGCTGGAACTACTGATCATGGTCATACTCAATATCGTTTTCTTCTTTTTATTCGCAAGAAGACTACTTGTACAGGCCTGTCAAAGTGAAAACTGTCTGTTTCCACTGTTGTATATGCTGTTCATTATCATCTGCGGCCGTATTCTTGGAACCTATTCCATCGTCTGGATGTCTTCTAACACCTATAATATGTTCCGCATCATTCTGGTATATGATATTCTCCTTATGCTTACACTTTTGACTGCACAGATACTGATTTTCAGGGAATATCACTTCCGCCGCGAACTTGCAATGGAATCCAGCCTTCTGGATTCCCAATACCAGCAATTCCAGACATATCAGGAAACTGTCAATAATATCCGGCACAAATGTCATGATCTGAAGCATCTTCTTTTTGCATTGGAAACAGAAGGACGGCTTCCTGAGTCTCATCCTTATTTCCATGAACTAAAGCAGTCGATTCTGGATTATGATTCTGCCATCAATACCGAAAATCATACCCTTGACGCTCTGTTAAGCAGAATCTGGAACAGATGTGAACAACGGAATATCCAGTGGACATGCATGGCAGATGGATCTTCCGTCGCATTTATGGATCCGTTTGATCTCTTTCTTATGCTTGGAAACGCGCTCGATAATGCCATTGAATGTGTATCTGACATCCCTGAACCACAAAAACGTTTTTTATCCGTCCAAATACAGTCAAAGCATCAGCTGACTCTGATTACCATAAAAAATTACTGTACACATACGCTTCATTTCCATAACGGACTCCCTGAAACTACAAAGTCTGATGTAGTTGAACACGGCTATGGTATGAAAACCATACAATCCATCGCACAAAAATATAACGGTAGTCTGTCCGTACATCTGGATGACGAAATATTCACTCTGAGTATTTTGCTCTCTCCAGAACTTTAATACGCATAATGTTACAAAAAAACGCCACTAGCACTGCCTGCTTAGATATACAAAAAGCTGCCAGAACGGCAGCTTTTTAATCTTCTGTAATTATTGCTATCAAGACGTATCTTCCATCAGTCCCATCCGACATACAAGTCGAAAGTACAACGATGTTCCCTGATTTTTTCAGAAGCTTTGGTCTTACATACTTTGCCCGCTTCTCTATATAAGCTGTATAGGATTCTTTTTCTACTTCGCTTACTGCCGGATTATAAATCACCGGATCATGTGCATTCACACGCAAAAATGCTACAAATTTCATCTTATGCCACCGGTCATTATAATAGATTCTTCCGGTCTTATGTTTCTTAAAATAAGATTTCCTACAAAACTTTTCCAAATCTCCGAACATCTTTCCTGACTTCATATGATGCCCGTAAATAATACTGTTTACATCAGAGAAATCTTTCTGATTTCTGTAATCAAGGAAGATACTGCCGGACAGTGCAAATTTTCCTTCCGTATCAGTATTCACGTAATGATGGTTATCTGTTCCATGTACCAATGGATAATCAATGCCTGTCCCTTTTATCTGTATCCATCCGAACACATCTGGATTCATACTCTTTAACTGTTCAAAGGGAAGATCTTCATCTTCCCCCGGACAATATAATTTATAAATTTTCTTATCGGCATGTCTGTCTATATTCCACGAATCCCATATCGAATACGCACCAAACAGCAGACACATTACAAAGATCATTGTAGTCATGATACTAATCCCATTATCCACGATCCGGATAATGATCCTTCCCTTTTTCATTAAATATCACGTCTCTGCTTTCTCTTTAACACCATGAATACTGTCATTGCCAGTACTGCGATTCCGCCAAGCAGGATGTATGGAAGATTTTCAAACATCAGACCTGTGATTGGAGTATCTCCATAAGTATTTGTATAAGTTACTTTATTATCATTTTCTCCAACAAGATTGTTGTCCTTGACAGCATCTGCTGTTGATAAGCCGTCTACCTCTGACCCTGCGGTTTTATTAACTGTCTGTGTTCCATTTTCAACAACTTCTACAGATGGTGTATATCCATCTTCTGCTCCGACCTCATTTACTATATATCTTGTACCAGCCGGAAGACTGTCAAATACAAGACTCTCGCCATTATGCAGTGTAAATGTCTGTACTTTCCCAATCTCACATCTAACTGTTTCACCGCCAATTGCTCCTGTATATCCTGTTACATCTGAGCTTTCTGTTCCACTTCTTACAAACTGAATCGTAAATCCAAAGTCTTTGGTTTTATCAGCCATCGCACCAACTGTATTCTTTGTAATTTCCAGACTTGCATTCTTTCTATATGTATTGGTGAATAAGATCTCCGGCTGTTTCATTCCATCTTTTTCTGCTGTAATTGTCTGGATTTCTAAGCTTCCATCTGTCTCATTTACCACATATACCCTGAGTGCATATGTTTCAGTAGAATATTCCATTCCCTCCATATCACCACTTACTTCTGTAACCTCATATTCATACAGTCCTGCATGCGGAAATGTTTCAAACGTAATTGCTGCATCTTTGGAAATGCTGTATTTTTCTGACTCCAGATTTCCTTTTGCATCTAAAGAACTATAAGAAATATCTGCAATTGTTGCATCCGGTGCATCCTCTGTATTTTTCGTTACTGAAAATCTAAATGTTGTATCCGGTACATCGATTCCCTCTGCCATTTCCAGATGTTTGGTAACAGTAGCTTTTGTTGTTTTTACCTCTTCTGCATATACACTTGTTGCCATCCCAGTCATCATCATTGCTGCCATTAAGATTATTCCCATTTTTTTCTTTTTCATTGTCTTTTCTCCTCGTATTTCTAGATTTCCCGCTGTCTTATCAGCGTGATCACTTTTCCTTTTAGTTCCTTTTCTCTCACTGGACCGTAGATTCTGCTGTCTTTTGCATACTCCCGATTATCTCCCAGAATAAAATATTCTCCTTTTTTCAGCTTCACCGGATATGAGATACCTTTTTCATATGGCAGAGTCTCCGTGTAGATATCCGATTCCTGCTGTATATATCCATTGACTTTTAAGCCTTCAGAAGTCACAGACACTTCCTCTCCCGGAACTGCCACGATTCTTCCCACATAACTGTCTCCGTTTTTTTTAACTACGACTGTCTGTTCCTTCTGATATGTTTTCTGCAATCTGTAATATAACAGCAGATCCCCATCTTTTATCGCAGGATTCATCCCATCACCGGTATACCTTCTGATTCCAAATATCCAGCCAAATGTAATGCCTCCGATGAACGCTATGATTAAGATTTTTAATATCAGATATTTTAATTCTGTTTTCATCTGGTTCTTTTCCTGTGTCTTACAACCATTCCTGTCGCTCCAAATATCAGGAGCACCACCATTGCAATTACCATTGGGGGCAGATTATCATTGGAAACTCCTGTATCCGGAATAGCTTCTGATATACAGATTCCGAGATCATGATACTTCGACTGGTAAAATGCAGATGTCATCTTTTCTTTCACCGGCATCTCAATGTTCAATATGTACGCTTTTTTAAGCTGGATGTCTTCATACTCCGGATGTGCATCCGAGTCGATTGTATCATCTTCTCCCTGATCTACTTTGGTTGCCTGATATCCATATAATTCAAATGTTCCATCCGTGAACACAACGCCAAATGTTCCTGCCGGTAAATTGTCAAACTTATACTTTCCGGTTGTGTATGATGTCACAGTTCCATCTGACAGATTCATCTGCTGCCCGGTCTCTACCATGGCATCTTTTCCATTGACCTTATATGGCAGATAATCATCAATATTCTCCGGATCACCGCCGTCCTTTAACTGGACCAGGATTGCCGATACACCGTCTATCTTCTTCTCAGATGTCTGATACAGTCCGTCTTCGTCCGCATCGATCCATACATTCCCTTCCAGTGCTCTGCTTACTACATAAGTTCTGGCGTCACTTTCCATGTCGTCACGCGTAAGACGGTTGATCACTTTATCTCCTGCTTTGGCATCTTTCAGATATAGATTCAGATGTACTTTTAATGTCTGCTGTCCTTTCAGCGTACCTACCGCCGCAATTGCAACTGGTGAAAAATCGTCCGGAATAGTCACTTTTCCAGAATCACTCTCCACGGATAAATCCATCCATACAGAGCTATCTACAAAATCCTGTATCTTAAAATCTTCACTTGTTTTTCCTCTTTGATTCTCATCCTCTGTATAATAAAACTTCATCTCACTAAGGAGGTCTGTATTCTTTACCGTTAATTCCGTAACCTGACATTTACCATCGAACTCGGATCCCACTTCATCTCCCTGATATGGCAGGCTGTCCACACCGATCACGTCCGTTGGATGATCTGCATTGTTACCTATGTTCAGTGTAAATCCCATCTCCTGTCCGATATCAACAAACGGCTGATCTGCAAGTTTTGACAGACTGATTGCCCTGTTTTTACTGACCACAATACTTTTTTCTGCCAGATTACCATTGGTAAGATTCACTTCTCTTCTTGGCTCATCTTTTCCCCAGATTACTGCCTGGTTTAATAACTGTTTATTATTCTGCACATCAGTTTCTTCTACTCCTACCGTCCCAATTTCACAGGAATAATAGATTGGATTCACATATGTCTCTTCACCTTCCAACAGGATATTGTCCAGATACCACCGAAGCGTTGTCGTTCCATCTTCATGCCTGATAATCTCCGGCTCCGTTTCTGTACCGCCTTGTACCGTTCCCTGTTTTCCTTCTCCTTTCTGGATATAAGTTCCACCCCAGAATGCGGATCCGGAAATGTACGAAAGACCGGATGGCAGTGTATCCTCTATGTACAGGCTCGTATATCTCTTTGCACCTTCTGTTGCTGATTCTCCGGCTGTTCTTATAACAGATGGTTTTAGAATATAATCTGCGATTCTCTGATTGGCATCCAGATCATACGAATTCTTTGCACCCTGATCTGACGCTATCTGCTGTGCTGTATCTTTTACAATTTTGGTTGCATAATCTACTACCAGACAGGAATCCCCATAACTGACTCCTGCAGATCCGTTCTTATAACCACTAGTATCATATACGGATTTCTGGTATGTACGAAGACCACTGTTATTCTCAGTATCATTGATCCAGAAAGCCTTTGGATATTCGGTGTCATAATCAAAGATTCTCTGTGCACTTTCCCTTGATGGGAAAGCATTACTCTGCATATACTCGATATAGTCTGCATCTGTTAATTGTGCAATCTCTTTTCCCGTATTTTCCGCAACCAGTTCCTGAACATTTAATTTGTTCCATGCTCTTGCTGAATGCGTCACCATATATACCCCGCCAGGTACTGCTGATGATTTGACCTTTCCTTCCAGTCCTATATAACAGTTCGTTGACTGTGAAGAAGCAACACCTCTTGCTTCCCACAATACGGCAACACATGTATATCCGGCATTTTTCAACTCTTCTAATGACGGAAAGAATATCAGATCATCTGCTGTTGCATTCATCATCTCATCATCATATCCGGCTTCTCCGGTTGCTTTTTCCTGATGATCCCATCCACTTTGATCTGATTTTGCACCGTAAAGGAACGTTTCCTTCATGTTATCCAGCCCTGCTGAATTACCTTTGTTTACCTTCTCCAGATCAAAGAATGTGTCATCGAATTTGATCAGGTCATCATAAGCGACCCCGGTATTCATCCCTTCGGCCGAATTGTGTTTCAGAATCTCAAGAATGTTCAGATTACCTCCTGCGATAATCCAGTCTTTTCCGTTTTCAAAACAGCCATCTGTAAGTGCTGCTCCATAAGATAACTGCTGGTATTTCTGATAATTGATTCCCTGGTCGATTGTCCCCGGGAGTTCCAGTGCCATAGCAAGCACTCTCCTGTCATCTGTCATAAGCATCTGATTACTGTTGTCTGATTTTTCGGCTAATTGCTGCCCGCTTTTTCCAGTCATCTTCAGATTACAGTCTGATACCGTAGTATTAAAACTTCCTGTTCCATACCGATCAACTACATAGGCTCCAGACTGATCATAAAACGGTTGTACAATCCACAATTCACCTGCTGAAAAGCATGCTGTCTGAACCTGCCAGTAATTCTTTGTTGTATCCGGATTATAATATGTATAATTTCCCTTCGATACATTGGCATCTGTATATGGTAACTGTGAAAAATCTACCTGATAATTTTGAATCTGTATGTGTACAGTTTTGTCTTTCTGCCAACCGGTCCAGATACCTCCATCTTTACACCCTGTATAATCAGTTCCTTTGTTGAACGGTGCTCCTCCCGAAGCAAAATGATACATCCCACTTATGTTTCTGCCGTCATACTGCTCATTATTCTTCTCATTTCCCTCGACACTCCACAAAAGCGGGGTATATGAATCAGATACATCCGTTGTCTTACCATTCTCAGTCGGAACATATTCCGAACCAAGAGTCATGTCAAATGTAATATTTCCTGATGGAATCTCACAACCTCTTAGTCCATGTTGTGCACTTTTTCCCATTACCTGAATCGTAACTCCAAGAACATCAGCTCTTCCATACACACTTCCGGCACCTTTGTTTGCTGCCAGATCATTTCCTGTGTTAAAGTCAAATGTATCTATGAACTTTGCCCTGCTGTCACTGGTTTTTAGCTGTACATTATATCTTGGTGCCGCAGTTACTATTACTTCCTGCGGTTTCACTGTTTTATAATCTTCTTCCTGATTATGCTCCAGCCAGAATGTATATGCCGGCTGAATCTCCTGTCCATTATCCATTGCCAGTGCCCCGAGTACAATGTTTAGTTCCTGATAGCTTTCACCAATTGCCGATGGATTATCTTCATTCGGTTCCCACAGATAACTTCCTGTAAGAACCTGACAGACCTTTCCGTCACGCTCTTCTTCTTTAATATCATACGTTACGTCTTTCTTAGCGCTCAGCCATCCCATGGAATCGTTTTTATATTGTATCTGATTTTTTGTCCCGGGTACAACAAATTCAAAATGTAGTGTTCCAGTCTTATATGCTGAATACGGGGTATCCTCTCGCATCTTACTTCTAAAGTACACAGTATAATTCAAATTATCAAAGCTTCTGACAATATTATCCTTATCCGTTGTATCATTCCCGACTTCGTCTGTATCATCCCATGGACTTGTCCCGGTCCGCATCGCTGTTCCCGATGTAGTTGTTTGATCTTCAACCATTCCCGCCTCTGATATATATGCGTAATCTCCATCCAGACGTTCACCGATCGTTCCTGCATTCGTATTGTTTTTTGCATAGATCTGGTTCCCTGTAATCATGATCAAAGCCAGTACAATCAATAAATATACATACTTTTTGCAACTTTTTTGTTGTCTCATAACTTTCCTCATTTCTGTATGTTTCATAATGCCCATAAAATATCATTTCTCATTTTTTCTTTCAATGCGCACTTCGTAACTCGCTATTTTTACTTCGTAAGTTGCACGTTAAATGATATTGTTTTTAATTTCAATTTTGATAATAAAATCTAACGAGCGCACGACAAACATAAAAACAGAGTTATAAAGCTATCCAAGCTATATAACTCTGTTTTTAATTTTATTCCAATTTTAACTTTTTATCTCCGACGTTCTTATGCCTGTCACAAAATTCTATGCCATAATCGGCTTCACTGCCTCAGCAAGTTTGTCCTTCTCAGCCTGTGCCTCAGCAAGATCTTTACCAAGTGTTGTGTAGTAAATCTTGATCTTAGGCTCTGTTCCTGAAGGACGTACGATAACGGTCTCGTTATTCTCCAGTTTATAAACTAATACATTTGCTGCCGGAAGTCCGGTCTCTTCTGTCTTCGTATAATCTGTTACTTCTGTTACCTTGTATCCAGCGATCTCTGCCGGTGCATTCTCACGCAGGTTCTGCATGATTCCGGCCATCTTGTCCATTCCGCTCAGTCCAGGGAATTCGAAGCTGTCGATCTTGTTGAGGTAACGTCCGTACTCTGCATAGATCTCTTCCAATCTCTGTTTCAGAGAGCTTCCGATACTTCTGTAATAAGCTGCCATCTCGCATATCAGCATAGATGCGATAACGGCATCTTTGTCACGTACATATGGTCCTGCAAGGTATCCGTAACTTTCCTCGAATCCGAAGATGAATCTGTCTACTTCGCCTGCTGCCTCTAACTGTGCGATCTGGTCTCCGATCCATTTGAATCCTGTCAGTACGTTTCTTAATTCTACTCCGTAATGAGCTGCTACTGCATCAGCAAGTGGTGTAGATACGAGAGATTTTACTGCTACTGCTTTTTCAGGCATGGTACCTTTCTCAATACGTCCTGCACATATGTAATCCAGAAGAAGTACTCCGACTTCGTTACCACTTACCAGTTCATAAGATCCGTCCGGACACTTCATCGCAATACCTACACGGTCTGCATCCGGGTCCGTTGCAAGCATAAGGTCTGCATCTGTCTCTTTTGCAAGGTTCAGTCCAAGCTCCAGTGCCTCGAAGATCTCCGGGTTTGGATAGCTGCATGTTGTAAAGTAGCCGTTTGGATATTCCTGCTCCGGTACGATTGTGATGTCTGTGATTCCGATATCTTTTAATACCTGTGTGACTGGGACAAGACCTGAACCATTCAATGGGCTGTATACCAGTTTTAATCCGGCTGTCTTACACAGTCCCGGACGAACCTGACGGGATTCGATCGCATCATAGAGTGCTCTCTTACAGTCATCTCCTACAAATCTGATCAGACCTTCTTCTACACCTTCTGCAAATGACATATATTTTGCTCCGGTCAGAACGTCTGTCTTCTGGATCTCTTCGTATACGATTGCGGCTGCATCGTCTGTCATCTGGCATCCGTCCGGTCCGTATGCTTTGTATCCGTTGTATTTTGCAGGGTTATGAGAAGCTGTTACCATAATACCTGCATTACAGTTATAATAACGTGTTGCAAATGAAAGTGCCGGTACCGGCATCAGTGCATCGTAAATTCTTACTTTGATTCCGTTTGCTGCGAGTACACCGGCTGCTGTCTTGGCAAATACATCACTCTTTAAACGGCTGTCATAACTGATCGCTACAGTCTGTGTTCCGCCCTGTGTCTTTACCCAGTTAGCCAATCCCTGTGTAGCCTGACGTACTACATAAATATTCATACGATTCGTTCCTGCTCCAAGCACACCGCGAAGTCCGGCTGTTCCGAATTTCAGTGCTACTGCAAAACGTTCCTTAATTTCATCGTCGTTTCCCTCAATTTTTGACAATTCCGGCTTCAGATCTGCATCTTCAAGATCTGCTGCAAGCCAGCGTTTGTATTCTTCCTGATACATTTTTTATCACTCCTACCTATTTCTTTTCCGGGTTTTTTGTATATTTTCACAATAAACCTATTAATAATATACCATTTTTTATACTTTCAAGCAATAAATGTATTGTAAATTATGTGAAAACTTTTCGTCATTTTTCTCAAAAATCAGAAAAAGACGGACGACACATTTTCTGTATCGTTTCCGTCTTTTTCTTTCTATCGATATGTTTTATTTATCTACCGACATCATATTTTCTACGATCGAACTTCCGACCTCATATACCATATTGGAATCTTTGAGCTGTACATATCTGTTATCACCATTTTCATTTCCAACATATACGGTACAGGTCTTCTTATCTCCGGAAGTACTGTCTTTATAAGTTGCCGTCACCGTGATCCGGTTTGCTTCATCCAGACCGTATTTCGCAAGATCTTTTACATTATAGTCTGCACACTGGGTAAGCGAGATGGTTCCCCAGCCGCCGGCAAGCTCACTGCGTTGCTTCTTTTTCTTATAAGTCGTGGTCTCCCCATTTTGTGTAACTTCAACCTTCTTCAGATTGCCGCTGCTGATCGATGGCAATATATCGTTCTCCGTCAGAGATGATAGATCGAATACCAGATCCGATACCAATGCAGACGAGATGGTATACACCGCATCCGAATCCTGGATCATTGCATAATAATTATCTCCGGTTGCATTACCGATCTGAACCGTTCCTTTGGTTCCATCCTTTGCCGTGTAGGTAATCGTATAATCCGGACTTTCCAGTCCATAGTCTGATTTTTCATCCGGATCACTTAACTTACGGACCGCCGTAAGTCCTGTGATTTCTTTTGCCGTACTTTTGATCGTGCTCTGATTCAACCTCACACCGTCATCTTCATCATAGATCCATTCGCCATCCTCTTTGGTAAAGCTCATCTTGCTTCCACCGCTTTCATAGGCAAAAGACTTCAGACTCTTTACATCTACCAGGCTGACTTTTTCTTCGTCCTCTTTTGCCTTCTTCTGCTTCTCACTGTGACTGTTCCAGGCTTTCAGGCCTCCGTACAGTGCCAGCAGTACAGCAAGCACGACCAGCATGATAAGCATTGTCTTTTTCTGTTTCATCAAAGTTCCCCTTTTCTGTCCATAAATCTTCTTAATTTACGCTTTTCTTCTCTTCCACCAGCGCATGAATCCATAGATCAGGATCACAAGCGGAATTCCGAAGATTGTCAGGATGCTAATGATTCCCGCATGCTGCATCGTGTTGTTGCTTACCTCCAGGCTCTTTGCCTTGATTGCTACGTTCTTCGTCTTGTCAAAGTTTGCTGTCACCGCGTTCATGAACAGATCCAGGTTCTCCAGTGTTGTGTAAGTATCTGTAATCTGTGAATTGATCATACTTTCTGAAGAAATCACTGTCAGACGGCTGGTTTTGGATGAGCTGCTGTCGGATGAATCATCAGATGTAATCTGCTCAGTCGCAACTGCTCCCAATGTATAGGTCCCTTCTTCCTGCTTATCCTCTGTTACGGCATAAGAATTATCGGATGTCTGCATAAATGCCGTTGTTGTGATCGTATCTCTTGCCGGATCTGTTGTAGTCAGACCGTGTGCATTGATCATCAGAACCATCTCAGATTCCAGATTATTGGCCAGATCGTCTGTTGCTGTGATCTCAGGGAAGATATAATAGTAGTTGCCCTGGTAGCTTCTCTGCATATCTGCGATGTAACCGTCCGCTTCCTGCATACCATATTCTTTCAGCACTTCATCCAGATTCGGTGTCTCATCCTCAGAATCTCCAAGAATGATAAATACCTTCCCGCCCTTTTTCAGGTAATTCAGAAGTAATGTTTTCTCATCATCGGAAATGTCTTTTGATGGAGCATCCATGAATAACAGATCACAATCATCAGGAATTTCACCTGTCATCATCAGATTCACTTCATCTGTTGTCAGATTATTCTTACTGAAGAGTTTCATCACAGAATCTGAAAATGTGGCTTCCCCGTGTCCTGTTGTATAATATATCTTCTCTGTCTGCTCACTTGTAACCGAATTGATCGCACTTGTAAACTGACCTTCTCCGTCGAATTCGGATGCTGAACTGCTTCCTGTCGTATAGTAGGAATAAGAATTCGAAACTAAAATATCATCAAAAGAAACGGATTTCGTTTTTCCGGTATTTTTACAGGAGATTACGATCGTATCTTTCTCTACTCCTGCTTTCGTAAGTGCTGCCGGATGCAGGACCGGATCGATCCATGTTACACTGATCTTATCAGACAGCGCCGTATATTTCTTAATAAATGATTTAATCCTTGTATCTGTCGAATCTTTCTCTGCATAGATCTTAAATGTTACTTTTTTATCCAGTTTGTTCAATACCTTTTTACTGGTCTTCGATACTCCGTAAATGTTGTTATCACTGATATCTATACTCTTAACATTCTCCGGAAGCTGACCTGCGATCAGATTGACAACGATTACCATGCAGATCACAAGTGCGATCATTCCCACACTGTAACTTCCGTTTTTCGATGATGCACTCCGGAATGACTTCTTGATTTTTTCTAACATTATGCTCCTCCTAACTCCAACGTCTCTTCTGAATCATCTGCATCGTCAAGAAGAAGAACAAGACGATCAGTGACAGGTACAGTATAATCCCGCTCACATCCAGAAGATGGTTATCAGCAATATTGGAAAATACTTCTGTCAGTTCCAGTTTGCCCAGTACTGTGGAAAGCAGGCTTTCAAACACTGTTTTCTTTACAAAGTAAGCAATCAGTGTTCCTGCCAGTACGATCAGCTCCAGTACACCGCTGATCACGATATTTTTCGTCATATTCCAGACCGCAAGTACGACCAGCGTCAACAGCACCGCAACTGCAACTGCATTTGCCCACGCTGCCGAAGGGATGAAGTTCAGGATGCCGCTCCAAAGATACGTAAGAAGCAGAATGCCGAATGCTCCGATTGCCGCAATGATCACGCTTTCTGTCAATGAAGACACAAACATTCCAATGGAAATGTATACGCATCCAAGTAAAAAGAACACCAGTATTGCCAGATAGTCTACCTTAATGTATGCCGTTCCCTGTGCCTTAATGATCAGAGGAAAGATCAGATAGATCACACACGGCACAGCCATGATCGTTACCATTGCAAGATATTTTCCAAACACGATCTTAAACAGGCTGACCGGTGCCGTCAGTAACATCTGATCCGTTTTATTCTTCCTATCTTCCGCAAAGCAGCGCATCGTCAGGATCGGAATTGCTACCAGATATACGAACAGGATTCCAGACAACACATAAGAAAAATACGGATACCCATAATTCAGGTTGTATGCCAGAAAATAGATTCCCGTATAAGCTACCAGAAATGCGATAAATACATATCCTATCATAGAATGAAAATAGGATCTTAACTCTCTTTTATAGATGGCTCTCATCTTACTTCTCCTCCTTTATCATTCTATTACCAGACCCTTGTGTCAGTTCCAGGAATATCTCTTCCAGTGTTGTCTTACTCTGATTCAGGGTAAGCAGCGGTACATCTGCATGAGAAAATGCGAGGAATAACTCTTCTCTGATATCTTCCCCGCCTTTTGCTGTAATCTGCGCAGTTGTAATACCACTCGCACCGGTGCGGTATTTTACTTCTTTGATCTTTCCTGTCCGGCGGATAATATGATCCATCTCGTCTCTGGAAGCTTTTGCTTCCACCTCGATCTGTCCTTTACCACTCATCATATTCTCCAGATTCCCGGTCGTATCACTGGCAACCAGCTTTCCTCCGGATATGATCATGATATAATCGCAGACTTCCCTTACTTCCGCAAGAATATGGGAGCTTAAGATCACGGTATGTTTCTTCGCAAGCTTCCGGATCAGTTCACGGATCTCGATGATCTGCTTCGGGTCAAGGCCTACTGTCGGCTCATCCAGGATAATGATCTCCGGGAATCCCAGAACTGCCTGTGCAAGACCGACTCTCTGTTTATAACCTTTTGACAGGTTCTGGATCAGCCTGTTTTCTACGTCTCTCAGCTTTGCAAGTCTTATAACTTCTTCTATCTGCGGCTCTCTTTTGTCTTTCTTGATTCCTTTTAATTCTGCAGCGAATTCCAGATATTCACGCACTGTCATTTCCATATATAATGGTGGAATTTCCGGCAGATAACCGATATTCTTCTTGGCTTCTTCCGGCTCCTTTAAAATGTCGTGTCCGTCGATCAGCACCTGTCCCTCTGTAGCTCCCAGGTAACCGGTCATGATGTTCATAGTCGTAGATTTTCCTGCACCGTTTGGTCCTAAGAATCCATAGATTTTACCGGATTCTACGGTGAAGTTCAGATGATCTACCGCCAGATGGTTACCATAGCGTTTAGTAAGATTCTTTACTTCTATCAAATTTCCTTCCTCCTGTTAAACTCAATCTGTTAACAATATAAGGGGGAGGTTTGAAAAGTATGTGGAAAAAATATGTTTATTTGGTGAATTAAAGTTCAGCTGTTGAACAAAAATATTCATCTTTTCCCGAACGCAAACAAAACACACATTATATTCCCAAGTGTCTCCGCTCACTTCGTTCGAAGTCGGCTTTTGTGAATATAATGTGTGTTTTTCGTGCTATCCGGTATTTTTATTATATCTTTATACTCCGCTTTCTCTCTTCTTCCTTAAATAGCCCTGGTAGATACGGCTGCTGATGATTCCTTTCAGCACGTTGACGGCGCTTCTTTTTACGTCTTCTTCCAGAATAACGCCTTTGGAAACTGCTTTTACGATGTCATCTACGGTCCCGGAACTGCCTGGCATGATCAGGTCGTTGCCTGATGCGATCGCATGTGCCGGATCACCATATTTTCTTCCGGTTGCAAACCAGTCAGTCATGACCAGGCCGTCGAATCCCCATTCATTTCTCAGAACCTGTGTCAGCAGACGGTAACTGTTATTGACGTATTTGCCATTTACCTTATTATAGCTGCTCATCACAGCTCCCGGATGTGACTCTTTGACTGCAATTTCAAATCCTTTCAGATAAATTTCCCTGAGAGCTCTTTCATTAACGTTAGCATTCGTCTTATTACGATTGTCTTCCTGATTATTACAGCAGAAATGCTTCAATGTAACATAACAGCCCCGGTTCTTCTGAACCCCTTTTGTAATTGCTGCCGCAAATTTACCCGTAAGTAACGGATCTTCGGAAAAATATTCAAAATTACGTCCACACAAAGGGTTGCGGTGTATATTCATGCCCGGTGCCAGCCAGTAGGTTACACCATAGGCTTCCATCTCTTTTCCCACTGCATTTCCAACTTCTCCGGCAAGTTCCAGATTCCAGCTCGATGCAAGTGAAATACCCACCGGAAATGCCGTCGTAAACTGATACAGAAGATTCTTGCTGTCCGGATTACCGAGCATTACTTTCTTTACCGGTTCCGGAAGATATTTCATAAAAGAAATATTCGGTTCTACTCCTTTTACCTTACCTGTTATAGATACAGACGATATCTTATGAAGCCTGAGTCCCGCAGGTCC
>CAKRCY010000040.1:0-20597 GCA_934309195.1 uncultured Dorea sp. | reverse complement strand
GAGGCGTATGCCGAGTTTCAAATTTTGAAAGCCTGCTTTTAGCAGAATTTTGCCCCTTTAGAATTGACCCGCCGATGAAACCTGAACAGGAACGCCTTTTCAAGCTTTATTCCGGTTCGGGTATCCAACGCCTTCCTGAATTAAATCCCAATTAAATTCCAAATAAAGTAAAAAAGATGATATAATTAGAATACGAATATGCCCACACGGAGGAAACAGGTATGAGTGAATTTGTGACCTTAAAAGATGTCAGGAAGATATATAAGATGGGGGAAGTTGAGATCAGGGCAGCGGCCGGAATCGACTTTGAGATTAAGAAAGGGGAATTCGCAGTTGTAGTCGGACCCAGTGGGGCCGGAAAGACAACGGTGCTGAATATTCTTGGGGGAATGGACACCGCTACGTCGGGACAGGTGCTGGTTGACGGTCAGGACATTGCAACGTATTCGACGAAGCAGTTGACGGCATACAGAAGAGATGATATCGGATTTGTCTTTCAGTTCTATAACCTGATCCCGAACCTGACAGCACTGGAGAATGTAGAACTGGCACTTCAGATATGTAAGGATCCAATGGATGCACAGGAAGTTATGGAAGAGGTTGGACTGGGAGAAAGACTAGATAATTTTCCGGCACAGTTGTCGGGAGGAGAACAGCAGAGAGTGTCGATCGCAAGGGCACTGGCAAAGAATCCGAAGCTGTTGCTCTGTGATGAACCGACCGGTGCGCTGGATTATAACACAGGGAAATCAATTTTGAAATTATTACAGGATACCTGCCGGAACAGTGGAATGACGGTGATTCTGATCACACATAATTCGGCAATTGCGCCAATGGCAGACCGGGTGATCAAGATTAAGAACGGCCGGGTGGATAAGATCATACAGAATCCGGAACCAGTTCCGGTTGAGACCATAGAATGGTAAAAGGCAGGGACGGCAGATGGCAAAAAAGATAACACGTAAGAATTTTCACATGGAGATCCGCCGTAGTTTCGGACGTTTTATTTCTATTCTTTTTATTGTTGCGCTGGGAGTAGCGTTCTTTTCCGGTATCCGGGCATCTGAACCATCTATGAAGATTACCGGAGATGCGTATTTTGATAAGTCAGACCTGATGGATATCAAGGCAGTCAGTACACTTGGAATTACGGAAGATGATGTAAAGGCGGTCAGAAATGTAAAAGGGATTGGAAAAGCAGAAGGAGCCTATAGTGCAGATTTCCTGAATATAAAGAATAAGAAGCAATATGTACTCCACGTGATGTCACGGATGGAAGATATCAATAAGATTACGGTCAGCGAAGGCCGTATGCCGGAAAAAGTGGGAGAATGTCTGGTGGATGATCAGATGAAGTATAAAGTCGGAGAGACGATCAGACTTAAGTCCGGGACAGATGACAAGGTGACGGATACATTGAAGGTGGATGAACTAAAGGTTGTCGGAAAAGGGAATTCACCGTGTTATATAGCATTGAATCGTGGAAGTACAACGATCGGAACGGGTACAGTCAGCGGATTTGTAGTAGTGCCGGAGAATACATTTTGTCTGGCTGTATATACGGAAATGTATATGCAGGTGCAGGGGGCGAAAGAGCTGACTGCATATACCGGTGCGTATAAACAGAAAGTAAAGACAGTCAAAAAACGATTGAACGCAATCACAGAAGAAAGAGGAAAGATCCGTAAGGAAGAACTTTTGGATAAAGCGAATGCAAAGCTTGAAAAGGCGCAGAAAAAGCTTGATGACGGAAAAGCAGAATCGGAGCAGAAACTTTCGGACGCAGAAAGGCAGATTACAGATGGAGAGACGCAGATTTCACAGGCAAAGGAGACACTTGTAAGTGGGAAGGCGCAGATGGAAGATGCGAAGAAGAAGATCCGGGCGAAGCAGCAGGAATTAGATGAGGCAAAGAAAACATATCAAAATGGCCTCCAACAGCTGGAGCAGGGGAAAAAGCAGTACGAACAGGGAAAAGCAGCTTATGATTCAAAGTATGCAGAAGCACAGGCACAGATCCAGACAGGAGAACAGGGGTTAGTCGTATACAGAACAGAACTTGATCAGGGATGGGAAGGATATCAGACACTTCTGAAGAACATAGAAGCATTAAAAGCACAGGTGTCCGGAGAAACAGAACAGGATCAGGAGCTGTCGCAGAAGATCCGGGAGCTGGAAACACAGGCACAGGAAACAAAGCAGACTCTGGATGCGAAAGAACAGGATTACCAGACAAAGAAGGCCGAACTGGACACAGCAAAACAGCAGCTTACGAATGGAAAAGCAGAGCTGGATCAGGCAAAAGCGCAACTGGATGCAAGTGAAACAAAGCTTAGCAGTGCAGCGGCAAGTATAGAATCCGGGCAGAAACAGTTAGATGCAGGAAAAGCAGAGCTGGAAGCACAGGAGCAGACGTTGAAAAACGGTGAGGCAGAAATTGCGGAAAATGAAGCAAAACTTGCCGATGCCAGAAAAGAATATGAAGACGGAAAGAAGACATCAGAAGAAGAAATTGTAAAAGGCGAGAAAAAGCTTGCTGATGCCGGTAAGCAGATCAGTCAGATCAAGAATCCGAAATGGTATGTATATGATAGAAGTACACTGACAGAATATGATGGATTCGGAGAAAATGCGGATCGTATGCGTGCGATCGGAAAAGTATTCCCGGTTATGTTCTTCCTTGTTGCGGCATTGATCAGTCTGACCGGTATGACACGTATGGTAGAGGAACAGAGAATAGAGATAGGTACCATGAAGGCTTTGGGATACGGAAATTTATCCATTGCATCGAAATATCTGGGATATGCATTCCTTGCAACGGCAGGAGGAAGTGTTCTGGGAGTACTGGTGGGAGAGAAAATCCTTCCGTATATTATTATCTATGCATATGAGATCATGTATCCGCATATTCCGAAGATATATGTACCATATCACATGAGTTATGCTGTGATGGCATCCGCAGCCTCGATTGTATGTACTATGGGAGCAACGCTTGCGTCCTGTTATAAAGAACTTGCAGCGGAACCGGCAGTGCTGATGCGGCCGCCGGCACCAAAAAACGGGCGGAGAGTCTTCCTGGAAAGAATAGGATTCATTTGGAAACGGATGAATTTCACCTGGAAATCAACGATCAGGAATCTGATGCGTTATAAAAAGCGTTTCTTTATGACCGTATTCGGAATCGGCGGCTGTATGGCGCTGATGCTGGTCGGATATGGAGTGAGGGATTCGGTATATGAGATCGCAGATATTCAGTATGATGAGATTCAACTGTATGACGGACATATTTTCTATAAAGATGATGTGACAAAGACAGAGAAAGAAGAGTTAAAGGAGTATCTGAAAACAGATTCAGATATTCAGAGTTATATGGAGGCAGATATGCGGAGTGTGACCGCATCCGGAGGCGGCAAAAAACTCAGCGTGTACCAGTGCATATTAGGGAATCCAGAGATTGCAGAAAAGTACGTGGATTTTCATGACAGGAAGACGAAAGAATCGTATACACTCACCGGTGATGGAGCAATTGTCAGCGAAAAGACGGCGAAACTTCTGAATATAAAAGAAGGGGATACCATCAAAGTGAAGAAAGGAACGGAGAAGAGTGTCACTGTAAAGATTGCGCATATCTGTGAAAATTACATGGGACATTATATCTATTTTACACCGCAGTATTACAAAAAGGTATATGGAAAGACGGTGAAATATAATTGTATCATGTTCCGGGCGAAGAACGGATATACGGAAGATCAGGTGAAAAAGGCTGGAGAAAAGATCCTGTCAAAAGATCAGGTACTGACGATCTCATACCTGCATGATATCAGAGATCAGCTGGATGATATGCTGGCCAGCCTGAATCTGGTGATCATTGTACTGATCGTTTCTGCCGGAATGCTGGCATTTGTGGTACTTTATAATCTGAACAGCATCAATATCACAGAACGCCAGAGAGAACTTGCGACTTTGAAAGTACTTGGATTCTATGACACGGAAGTAGCGGAATATGTGTTCCGTGAAAATATCCTGCTGACGCTGATCGGATCCGTGGCAGGTGTTGTACTCGGTAAGATTCTGCATCTGTTTGTAATTCAGACAGTAGAAGTGGATGCTGCAATGTTTGGCCGGAGTATTTATCTGAAAAGTTATATCTACAGCTTTTTATTTACGATAGGGTTCTCATTGTTCGTAAACTGGGTCATGTATTTTAAACTGAAAAAGATTGACATGGTAGAATCATTGAAAAGTATAGAGTAAAGTTTATAAATGGTTTATAAAATTCACAGAATTGTTAGCACTCTTTTTAGGAGAGTGCTAATTTTCTATTGACTTTTAAAATGAGCAGTATTATCATATCACTTAGATGAAAAATGTAGCAAAAAGGTGTGTGCCGACAGAAGAAGCAGTACCTTTTGTCACTAATATGATAGAAATATAAAAAGTAGAAATAGGAGTGATTTACAATGGCAGCAAAGAAAGGTAGTTTGTCAATCAGCAGTGAAAACATTTTCCCGATTATTAAAAAATGGGTATATTCCGATCATGATATTTTCGCTCGTGAGTTGGTATCCAACGGATGTGACGCAATCACAAAACTGAAGAAACTGGATATGATGGGTGAATACCAGTTACCGGACGATTACAAACCGGCGATTAAAGTTGAGGTCAATCCAGAAGAAAAGACGCTGAAATTTACAGATAATGGTCTTGGAATGACAGCTGATGAAGTAGAAGAATACATTACACAGATCGCATTTTCCGGAGCAACACAGTTCCTTGAAAAATATAAAGATAAGACAACAGAGGATGATATGATCGGACACTTCGGTCTTGGATTCTATTCTGCATTCATGGTAGCTGACGAAGTGCATATCGATACCCTTTCCTATAAAGAAGGGGCAAAGCCGGTACACTGGGTAAGCAACGGCGGAACAGAGTATGAGATGGAAGAAGGCAGCAAACAGGAAGTTGGATCCACGATGACACTGTATCTGAATGAGGACAGTCTGGAGTTTGCAAATGAATACAGAATGAGAGAAGTTCTGGAAAAATATTGTTCCTTTATGCCGGTAGAAATCTTCCTGTCCAAGGCAAATGCAGAACCGGAATATGAGACCATCGATGAGGCTGATCTGAAAGATGACGATGAAGTGATCGAGCATATTCACGAAGACGCCAAGATGGAAGAAAAAGAGAACGAAAACGGCGAAAAAGAGATGGTAGAGACGGAACCGGCCAAAGAAAAAGTGAAGATTAAAAAACGTCCGGTTTCATTAAGCGATATCCACCCACTGTGGACAAAGCATCCAAATGAATGCAGTGATGAGGATTACCTGAACTTCTACCGCAAAGTATTTATGGATTACAAAGAGCCGTTGTTCTGGATTCATCTGAATATGGATTATCCATTTAACTTAAAGGGAATCCTGTACTTCCCAAGAATCAACACAGAGTATGATTCTATTGAGGGAACGATCAAATTATATAATAACCAGGTATTTATTGCAGATAATATCAAAGAAGTCATTCCGGAATATCTGATGGTATTAAAGGGAGTGATCGACTGTCCGGATCTTCCGCTGAATGTATCGCGTAGTGCACTGCAGAATGATGGATTTGTCAATAAGATATCGGAGTACATTTCCAAGAAAGTGGCAGATAAGCTTTCCGGAATGTGTAAGACAAAGAGAGAAGATTATGAGAAATACTGGGATAACATCAGTCCGTTCATCAAGTTCGGATGCCTGAAAGATGAGAAATTCTGTGACAAGATGAAGGATGCGGTTCTGTTTAAGAATCTGGATCACAAATATCTGACATTGAAAGACTGCATAGAGGCGAATGGAGGAACAGTAGAAGATCAGAATGCCAAGACAGATGATCAGAATACTGAGAACAAAGAAGAGGATAAGACAGTTATTTATTATGTGACGGACGAGATCCAGCAGAGCCAGTACATCAACATGTTCAAGAATCAGGGCATGGATGCGGTAATCCTCGGACACAACATTGATTCGCCGTTCATCACACAGTTAGAGCAGCGTAATCAGAATATCAGGTTCCAGAGAATCGACGCCGATGTAACAGCAGGTGCAAAGGAAGAAGTTGCCGAAGAAGAGAAGGAAGCATTCCAGAAGAAATCTGACAGTCTGGTAGAGATTTTCCGCAAAGAGCTTGGCAACGAGAATCTGGATGTTAAAATCGAGAAACTGAAAGATGAAAATGTTGCTTCTATGATGACGTTATCCGAAGAAAACCGTCGTATGCAGGAAATGATGAAGATGTATGGCATGAACGGAATGGATATGGGTACAACAAGTACACTGATCCTGAATGCAAATCATCCGCTGGTCCAGTATGTCGTTGAACATAAAGACAGTGAGAACACAAGTATTATCTGCAAACAGTTATATGATCTGGCAATGCTGGCACATAAGCCGCTCAGTCCGGAAGAGATGACTGCGTTTGTGCAGAGAAGTAATGAGATCATGATGCTGCTTACAAAGTAAAGATTCAAGTTAAGATTGGCAGAATGTACAATAAGAGCCGTGCGGCTGTGGAAAGGAAATCCATGGCGGCACGGCTTTATTTATATTGGAAGCTGCAGATCAGTAGTCTCCTTCAATGGACCTGGATTTTAAAATAGCTTTTACTTCCTGATCCCATTCTCTTTCGATGGATTTGTCCATGGTGAAAGTGTTCAGAGAAGTTCCTGTGATACATTGTAAGTGATGTCCGTCGTAGTGGAAGTTAAGGTACAGTCCCCGGATCTCTTCCGGGCGGTATCCGGTGAGACCGTGGGCAGTCAGAAAGTCCGGGATCTGATCTTCCGGGAGCGCAAGGACAATCTTGAATCCCAATGGAGTGCGTTTGCCACGGATGATCTGGAAGCAGAAGTCGCGGGTTTTATTCCAGCGAGAGTAGGTTTCTTCAGGTTTTTCATCAAAGAAGTCTTCCTGGAGAAAGCCGCTGATGGTAAATTTGTTGAAGGTCGTAATCTCGCCTTCGATGAAAGAAAAGTTGTCGAAAGTGTCTTTTAAGAGCAGGTGCGACATACAATTTCTGGCTGATAACTGGTATACATTCATAAGGAAAACCTCCTGTTAATCTATATGATCATTTTTCCTTTCAGGTATAAGGAAATGTATTCAACATTATAGCACAAAAGACGACAGAAAAGAGGATATAAATTGACATTCAAAAAGAAAAACAGTAAAATAAATTGGATATACATATTTAGGATCAACAGAGAAACGAAAGAGGAGAAGATTTCGTGGATATAGAGAACAAAACTTCAGTTTATGAAGAAAAAGAAGAGACTCAGAAAGTGAATCCTGAGGAGCAGAAAAGTGAAATAAAAAGTGAAAAAGACAGGGTACTTCAGACGGCAGTGATCGTTGCGGTTGGTATTCTGGTGATTGGCGGGATTACGGTGGCACTCAGACTCAGTAATCCACAGAAGGATACAAAGAAGGGCACAGAGATCCTGAAGACGATGGATGAGATGGATGTGTCTAAAGCAGATAAAAAGATTAAGGAGTTAGAAGCGCAGGAACGAGAGGCTGAACAGGATGCAGAGGAACAGCCGGCAAGCGAAAAATTTACAGATTGTCTGGTCATGGGTGATTCTATCACGCAGGGATTGTACGAATATGGTGTTCTGGATCAGGCAAATGTACAGGCAGACCGTGGAGCCGGCGTGTCGGCGGGGGATAATGAAAAACTGGCAGATCATATTGCCAGGGCAAAAGAGATGAAGCCATCCGTATTATTCCTTTCTTACGGGATGAATGATGTCGGAGCACAGAATGGAGATGCGGATGGATTTATAAAAGCATACAGGCCGGTAATCAGGGATTTGAAAAAATCACTGCCGGATACGAAAATATATGTCAACAGTATACTGCCGGCAGCGCAGAATGCAATTGATCAGAATTCCGTCTATGCGGAAATTCCAAAGTTCAACCAGAAATTAAAAAAATTATGTGAAAAAGAAAAAGTAACATTTATTGATAATACAGACCTGGTGAAACAGGAATATTATGCCGGTGATGGAATTCATATGTCAACCGGTTATTATAAAGAATGGGTAAACCATATGGCGGAGGTTGCAGAATTATAATGAAAAACGGAAAATTAGACAGGATCAACCTGTTAAAATATCTGATGGTAGTCCTCCTGATCATTTATGTAGTATTTCTTGTGACCCGGGAGGGAGATAATACCGTATCGGTAGACACGATTGAAAAGAATATCACAAAAGCCGTAAAATTAGAAGGAATGAAAAAAGGTACAACACAGGACCTGAAAAAATATTACAGTCTGAATGCCAATGATTATGAAGGAATCAGTCTGTATATTCCGGATGACGTTATGAGTGTGAATGAAATACTCGTAATAAAAGTAAAAAATGAAAGTCAGATCGAGACGGTTGAAAAGGCAGTGGAAAGTCGTGTAAATACACAGGAAAAGAATTTTGAAGGTTATGGTGTAGAACAAACAAAGCTGATACATGCTGCAATTATTGAAACCAGAGGGCGTTATGTACTGCTGGCAGTGTCAAAGGATGCAGACCGTATCGATGCAGCATTTAAGAAGAGTATTTGATAAAAAGGAATTAGAGAGATGTTATTTAGCAGTATTGTTTTTTTATTTACATTTTTGCCGGTTGTGCTGATTTTATATTATCTGTTACCGGTAAGATTCCGGAATGTGATCTTATTGCTGGCCAGTCTGGTATTTTATGCATGGGGGGAGCCGGTATATCTGTTCCTGATGCTATTGTCCATACTGTTTAATTATTTCAGCGGACTGGATATTGCAAGAAATCTGCCGGATAAGAGAGCTGCAAAGCGGAGTCTGGTTTTTAACCTTATCATTAATCTGGCAGTACTTGGATTTTTTAAGTATGAAGGGTTTGTATTGGATACGTTAAACGGGATACTTCCGGTACATATTTCTTATCATGCACTGCCGCTTCCGATCGGAATATCCTTTTATACATTCCAGATATTATCTTATATCATTGATGTATATAGGGGAAATGTAAAAGTGCAGACGAATCTTCTGAATTTTGCATTATATGTAACGATGTTTCCACAGCTTATTGCGGGACCGATCGTGCAATATGCAGATGTAGATGAACAGCTTGCGTCCAGAGAAGTTTCATGGACAAAATTCGGAGAAGGAAGCATGTATTTTATCCGGGGGCTTGCGAAGAAAGTGTTGCTGGCGAATACCTCAGGGATGATTTTTACAGAGGTAAGCGGACTTGCGAAAGGTAATGTAGCCGTGATGACGGCGTGGCTTGGAGCTTTTGCATATATGTTCCAGATTTATTTTGATTTCAGTGGATATTCAGATATGGCGATCGGACTCGGTAAGATGTTCGGATTTGAATTCAATATGAACTTTAATTATCCATATGTGTCTAAGAGTATTACGGAGTTCTGGCGCAGATGGCATATTTCGCTGAGCAGCTGGTTCAGGGATTATGTGTATATTCCATTGGGCGGAAACCGTGTTTCGAAGATCAAACACATCAGGAATCTTCTGATCGTATGGTTTTTGACCGGATTATGGCATGGAGCCGCATGGAATTTCGTGGCATGGGGACTCTATTATGGGGTGATCCTGATCATTGAAAAATATGTCCTGTCGCCGGTACTGGACAGACTTCCGGATGTAGTCCGTCATATTTACAGTATTATTCTGGTTGTGATCGGCTGGGTATTGTTTTTCAGCTCATCGTTCGGACAGGCGGCAGATTATATCAGAGTGATGTTTGGTGCAGGTGCACATGGCTTTGCAGACAGAGAGAGTATGTATCTTCTTACAAGCAACCTGATCCTGTGGCTGATCCTGATATTTGGTTCTACGCCGCTGGTTCATTTCAGATACGAGCATATGTTAAGATCAAAAAAATGGAATACAACAATCATTAACAGTGTGGTATATGCTGTGTTGTTTATTGTCTGTGTTGCATATTTGGTAACGGAGACCTATAATCCGTTCCTGTATTTCAGATTTTAGGAGCAAAGATGAGACAGTCGAGAAAGAAATGGGAAAGAAAAAGAGAAGAACAGAGAAATAAAGTAATTGCATTGCTGTTTATTGTAATGATGGTTATCTTCTGCGTGGTAAATATTGCAACTCCTGACAGGGAATTTTCGGCAAAAGAAAACCGGGCACTGGAGCAGAGACCAGATCTTACTGTTTCCGGTATTGAAAGCGGAAGATGGATGAACCAGTATGAATCTTACGTATCGGATCAGTTTGCTGGAAGAGATTTCTGGGTGGCTTTAAAGAGCCGTATTGATCTGATCGCAGGAAAACGTAAGGCAAATGGTGTATTTAAAGGAAAGGATCATTATCTGTTAGAGGATATAGCCAGACCGGATGAAGAACAATTGAAAGCAAATCTGGATGCAATGAAAAAGTTTCAGGAGACATATAAAGATATCCCGATGTATATGATATTGGTACCGAATGCTGCAAATATCGAGTCGGACAAACTTCCGTATTGCGCAGTGACAGAAGATCAGGATAAACAGTTTCAGAAAATAAAGGCTTCGCTCGGGACAGCTTTTCAGTGGGTAAATGTGGAAGATACACTGAAAAAACACAGAGCAGAAGAGATATATTACCATACGGATCATCACTGGACGACGCTTGGTGCTTATTATGGATATCAGGCACTGGCTGCGGCTATGAAACTGGATACATCCAAAGCACCGGCTATGAAACCGTATGCAGTGACGAATTCATTTAACGGAACCTTGTCGGCGACAAGCGGCTATGAAACAGACTATAATGAGCCGATCTATATCTACGCACCGGATGATCTGAAAACAGCACCACAGGTAGTTGTAAATAATGTGAATGAAAAAAAGAAAACAGCAACGTTATACGATACATCGAAGTTGAAAGAAAAGGATAAATATGCATTATTTCTTGGCGGTAATTATCCTGTTCTGGATATCAGAACGACGGCGGATACAACAGACAGACTGTTACTTGTAAAAGATTCCTATGCGAATAGTGTAATTCCGTTTCTGACGGCATATTACAGGGAAATCATAGTGATTGATCCAAGATATTATTATGATGACATCAGAGAAGTTATGAAGAAAAATAAGATCACAAGTGTTCTGTTCCTGTATAACGGTAATACATTTGTGCAGGATAACAGTATCAGCGGGGTATTGCAGAATGATTAGACTGAACAAGTATTTAAGCGAAGCCGGTGTCTGTTCCAGAAGGGAGGCAGACAGGCTGATCGAGTCGGGAATTGTGACTGTGGATGGAAAGACAGCAGCTCCCGGTATGAAAGTAGAAGACGGACAGGAGGTCCGTGTCGGAAAAAAAGTGGTCAAAAGTAAAACGAAAAAAACGGTCCTGGCAGTGTACAAACCTGCCGGGATTGTTTGTACAGAAGATAAAAGGGAGAAAAAGAACATCATCCGGTTCCTGAACTATCCGGTACGCGTGACCTATGCAGGACGACTGGATAAGGATTCGGAAGGGCTTCTGATCATGACAAATGACGGAGATCTGATCAACGGCATGATGCGTGCAAGATATGCACATGAGAAAGAATATAAGGTCAAAGTAAACAAAGAAATTACTCCGGAATTCATTGAGAAGATGAGCCGGGGAGTACACATCAGAGACAAAGAAAAGAATCTGGATGCGGTGACCAGACCCTGTACAGTAAAAAAGACCGGGAAATATACATTTTCAATTATTCTGACACAGGGATTGAACAGACAGATACGACGCATGTGCGAAGCACTCGGATACAAGGTGGATGTGTTAAAGAGGATACGGATCATGAACGTGGAACTTGGCAACCTGAAACCGGGACAGGTAAGAGAATTAACAGAACAGGAGTTAAAGGAATTATATGGGACAGTCAAAGAACGAGAGAATGCTGGAATTAGTAGAGCTTCTGAATAAAGCATCCAGATCATATTATCAGGATGCGCAGGAGATCATGAGCAACTACGAATATGACAGATTGTATGATGAACTGCAGGGGCTGGAAAAAGAACTGGGAATTACATTGTCGAACAGCCCGACGGTAAATGTCGGATATGAAGTTGTCAGTGAACTTCCAAAAGAAAGGCATGAAAGCCCGATGCTCTCACTGGATAAGACGAAAGAAGTAGAAGAGCTTAAGGACTTCGTTGGCAGTCAGAAAGTATTGATGTCCTGGAAGATGGACGGATTAACGATCGTGCTGACATATCGTGACGGGAAGCTTTATAAAGCGGTTACACGCGGTAACGGAGAAGTCGGTGAAGTGGTTACAAACAATGCGAAGGTATTCAAGAATGTACCGGTGCAGATTGCTTACCGTGGAGAATTGATCTTAAGAGGAGAAGCGGTGATCGGATATCATGATTTCGAGAAGATCAATGAAGAGATTGAAGATGTAGATGCAAAATATAAAAATCCGAGAAATTTATGCAGTGGTTCAGTCAGACAGCTCAATAACCAGATCACGGCAAAGAGAAATGTGATGTTCTATGCGTTTACCTTAGTGCAGGCAGACGGAGTTGATTTTCAGAACTCCAGAGCCTGTCAGATGGAATGGCTGAAAGCACAGGGATTCACGACGGTAGAATATCATATGGTGACCAGAGACACAGTAGAAGCTGAAGTTGCTAAATTTTCGTCAGAGATCAGCAAAAATGATTTTCCTTCCGACGGACTTGTGCTATCATATGATGATATAGCGTATGGAAGATCCCTGGGAAGAACAGCGAAATTCCCGAGAGATTCTTACGCATTCAAATGGCAGGATGAGATCAGGGAAACGACTCTGCGTGAAATCGAATGGAGTCCGTCAAGGACAGGACTGATCAATCCGGTTGCAATCTTTGATCCGGTGGAGCTGGAAGGAACAACGGTCAGCCGTGCAAGTGTTCACAATATCAGTATTATGGAAGAACTGGAACTTGGCATCGGAGATAAGATCGAAGTTTATAAGGCAAATATGATCATTCCGCAGATTGCAGAGAATCTGACAAGAAGCGGTGTGAAAGATATTCCGGAAAGATGTCCGGTCTGTCAGGGTGAGACGAAAATCAGACAGGTAGGAAATGCGAAAGCATTATACTGTATGAATCCGGAATGTCAGGCAAAGCATGTGAAAGCATTTGCATTATTCGTAAGCAGAGATGCACTTAATATAGAAGGACTGTCGGAAGCAACACTGGAAAAATTTATTTCCAGAGGATATATCCATACATTTGCCGATATCTTCCATCTGGATCAGTACAAAGACGAGATTCAGGGAATGGAAGGATTTGGAGAAAAATCGTACAGGAAGCTGATTGAAAGTGTGGAAAAAGCAAGAACAACCACGCTGCCAAGAGTCGTCTATTCACTGGGAATCGCCGGGATCGGACTTGCCAATGCAAAGGTTATCTGCAGAGAGTTGAAATATGATGTAGAAGCCCTTTTGAGGGTTACAGAAGAAGAATTAAATGAGATCCAGGGTGTGGGAGAAGTTCTGGCAAAGGCATTCACCGGATATTTTTCAGATGCAAAGCATGTGGAGAATTTCAGAAAGCTTTTAGAAGAGCTGATAATCCCGGAGGAGACGTCAACAAAGAAACAGATTTTTGAAGGTGTCAATTTTGTGATCACCGGAAGCGTAACACATTTTGCAAACCGCGGTGAAGTGAAGGAATTGATCGAAAGTCTGGGAGGAAAGGTGACGGGATCGGTAACGTCCAAAACGAATTACCTGATCAACAATGATGTAACCAGTACATCTTCCAAAAATAAGAAAGCAAATGAACTGGGGATCCCGATTATTTCAGAAGAGACATTTCTGGAACTGGTGAACCAGGAAGAATCATAGAATCAGGATAAAACAGAGTAAAAGATACGACAAAAAAGTATGAAGGAGAGAATAATGACCAATCAGGACGATAACAATCAGGAAATCGAAAAAGTACAAGACGTCGAAGTAGAAACAACAAAGAAGACGTCAGATTCAGATAATAAGAAACAAAATGATGACGAGTATGAAAAAGTATGCTTTATATGCAGACGTCCGGAGAGTGTTGCAGGGAAGATGATCGAACTTCCGAACCGCATCTGTGTCTGCAATGATTGTATGCAGAAGAGTTTTGATGCAATGTCGAACGGACCGATCGATTACAGCCAGCTGATGAATATTCCGGGAGTACAGGTATTCAACATGTCTGATATGGAGCAGAGTATTCCAAAACAGCAGAAGATCAAAAAGAAAAAAGAAGGCGAAGAATACAAACCGTTAGTAGATATCAGGAATCTTCCGGCTCCGCATAAGATCAAAGCAAAACTGGACGAGTATGTGGTAGGACAGGAATATGCAAAGAAAGTGATGTCGGTTGCGGTATATAATCATTATAAGCGTGTGGCAACGGATTCAATGGATGACATTGAGATTGAGAAATCCAACATGCTGATGATCGGACCAACAGGTTCCGGTAAGACGTATCTGGTAAAGACACTGGCAAGGATTCTGGATGTTCCGCTTGCGATCACGGATGCAACTTCTCTTACAGAGGCAGGGTACATCGGTGATGATATCGAAAGCGTTGTGTCCAAATTGCTTGCGGCAGCAGATAATGATGTAGAAAAGGCAGAACAGGGAATTATTTTCATTGATGAGATCGACAAGATCGCAAAGAAGAAAAACTCCAGTCAGCGTGATGTGAGCGGTGAGTCTGTACAGCAGGGAATGCTGAAACTTCTGGAAGGAAGTGATGTGGAAGTCCCTGTCGGGGCAACGAGCAAGAATGCAATGGTTCCGCTTACAACAGTGAATACAAGGAATATTCTGTTCATCTGTGGAGGTGCATTCCCGGATCTGGAAGGAATTATCAAAGAGCGTCTGACCAAACAGGCAGCGATCGGATTCGGAGCGGATCTGAGAGATAAATACAATAACGACAAAGAGATTCTTAAAAAGGTCACAACAGAGGATTTACGTGTATTCGGTATGATACCGGAGTTCCTGGGACGTCTGCCGATTGTATTTACCTTACAGGGGATGAGTGAAGATATGCTGGTGGAGATATTAAAAGAGCCTAAGAATGCAATTTTGAAGCAATATCAGAAACTGCTTGCATTAGACGAAGTGAAACTGGAATTTGATGACGGTGCACTTCATGCGATCGCAAAAAAAGCAATGAAGAAAGATACCGGAGCGAGGGCGCTTCGTGCGATCATCGAAGAATTCATGTTGGATATTATGTATGAAATCCCGAAGGATGACAATATTGGAGAGGTTGTTATCACAAAAGAATATATTGAGGGAACCGGAGGACCGGTAATAATGTTGAGAGGTCAGGAAGTACCAAGGCTTCAATAATACATTTTACATATAGAATGCTAAGAGGGCTGTCAATGACAGCTTTCGTTATGCAATGACACATAAGACTTTACTTGAGGAAGAATGGAGGAGAAAGGAATGGAGGAATTATCAGCTATTCCAATTTGGCTCTGCATACCCTTTGCAGGGCTGTTGCTTAGTATTGCCGTTATGCCTCTGATCAAGCCGGACTGGTGGGAAAAGCATCAGCCGCTTGCAGTTGCGTTCTGGTCGGTACTGTTTATTGTTCCGTTTGCGGCAAAGTACGGAATGTTTACAATGGGAGAGACGGTTCTGGAATGTGTGGTAAATGATTATCTGACATTTATCATTTTATTGTTCGGTCTGTTCTGTGTAGCAGGTAACATTACAATTGATGGTGAGTTTGCCGGATCACCGAGAATCAATACGGCATTGTTTGTTCTGGGGACACTGCTTTCCAGCGTGATCGGAACGACCGGATCAAGTATGCTTCTGGTACGTCCGTTTATTAAGATGAATTCATGGAGAAAAAGAAAGAGTCACATTATGATCTTTTTTATCTTCCTGATCTCTAATATGGGAGGATGTCTGACACCGATCGGAGACCCGCCGCTTCTGATGGGATTTATGCGTGGCGTTCCGTTTTTCTGGAGCCTGAAGCTGTTCCATATACTGATCTTTAACATGATCATTTTGCTGATCGTATTCTATTTTCTGGATAGAAGAGCTTACAGAAAAGATATTGCGGAAGGCAGAAAACCAGATATCAGAGAGCCGGGAACACATGTTAGAATTGTAGGACTTCATAATCTGATATATGTTGCAATGATTGTCGGAGCTGTAATCTTAAGTGGAATGCTTCCTGGTATGTCTGCATTCCAGAATGCGGACGGAACGGTAAAAGGAATCCATATCCTTGGAGAAGTGACGCTTGGATTCCCGTCTGTGATCGAGATCGTGATCATCCTTCTGGCAGCATTTTTGTCATTTAAAACGACAAAAGAAGAAGTACGTATCCGTAACCATTTTACCTGGGGGGCAATTCAGGAAGTTGCGGTTCTGTTCATCGGAATCTTTATCACGATGCAGCCTGCATTGATGATCCTGAAGGCAAATGGTGCGGAACTTGGTATCAATAAACCATTTGAAATGTTCTGGGCAACCGGAGCACTGTCAAGTTTTCTGGATAATACACCAACGTATCTGGTATTCCTTACAACGGCGGGAGCACTTGGGTTCAAGAGCGGTGTTGTGACGACACTTGGTTCGGTTCCTGTTAAGATGCTGGAGGCAATCTCCTGTGGAGCTGTATTTATGGGAGCAAATACCTATATCGGAAATGCGCCGAACTTCATGGTAAAATCTATGTCAGATGAAAATGGTGTGCGTATGCCATCATTCTTCGGATATATGGTATGGTCACTGACATGTCTGGTACCGGTATTTATTATCGATATGCTGGTATTCTTTTTGTAAGGGGAGGTGCGGAACATGGAAAATAAGAATAAATACTATGACATAGCGGAACGGATCTATGATCTGGATGGAGAAGTCTATGAATGTGTAGGTTCTTCTCTTGGCCGTACCTTTACGGGAGACAAACGTACTTGTGTAGACAGTCTTGTGAAGCTGATGCGTACAAAGCCACAGGGGCATCTGCTCAGAAGTGAGCTTGCGCTGATCAGTAACATGGCACGTACGATCCGTAAGGATGAAGACAGATCCAGACTGATGAGAAAATATGATGAGATATTAAAAGAAATCGCAGAACTGCCGGCAGGTTTTGGAAAAGTAGAGATTCTGGATGAAAACAGGGCAAAGCTAAATACATCGAACCTGCGTCAGAAGTTTTCAAAGGATGATCATCTGATCATCTGTATCGGAAGAACACATGGAAGTGCGGGCAACGATATTGGATTTGCACTGGCGGACGCACTCAGAATCAACTATTACGATGCAGAGATCTTCAATGAAGTATTGAGACGTCTGGACGCAGAGAAAGATTCGGTTGTAGACGTGGCAGATCTTGGAACGAATGAGATTGAGAATAAGTACCAGGGATCCGGACGGACGCTGAAAGAACGTCTGAAAGATTTTGACCGTTATCATGGTCTGACAAAAGAGGATGCGATCTTCTTTAATCAGAGTGATCTGATATGTAAGAGGGCAAAAGAAGAAGATTTCATTGTTATGGGACGATGTGCGGATGTGATACTGGCAAATAATCATATTCCGCATATCAGTATCTTTATTACAGCTCCTTTTGAACAGCGTGTACACAGAGTCATGGAAGTCAATAATCTGGATCATAAAAAAGCAGAACGCCTTTTGAAGAAGATTGACCATCAGCATTCGAAATATTACAATTTCTATACCGGTAAGAAGTGGGGAGATGCTGTGAACTATGATATCTGTTTTAACAGTGCAAGTTATGGTATCGAAGAATCTGTGGAGATCATCGAGCGTATGCTGAACCAGCATACAAATGCATAAAAATATTAATGAATGACACGAAGTCTTTCATATACATAAAACAAATGTATATGAAAGGCTTTTTTTCATTGGAAGACAGATGTAAAGAAAAGATATTATCGGAAGATTACTGGGATTTTATTATCTCGCCATACAGGGAAGGTGAGTTAGAAGGAGTGGATACGGAAAAGATGTGTATCCAGGAGCTGGATTTCGGATATAAAAGTGTGTCGTTAGACAGCCGAATGTTACTTCCATTATCCTTGCGGCAGTACTGGTACGGTGCGATCCCCAAGTGCTATACACTTCTGGATATGCAGCCGTTAGATGCAGCCGGAATTATTACACTGCAGAATTATCCGACACTGCAGCTTATGGGAGAGGGGATTATGATCGGTTTCCTGGATACGGGGATCGATTATACTCATCCGGTATTCCGTAATCTTGACGGGACAACAAGAATTGCGGGGATCTGGGATCAGACAATTCAGGATGGGGATCCGCCGGAGGGCTTTCTGTATGGAACAGAGTATACCGAAGAAAGAATCAATGCGGCTCTGCATTCGGAAAGCCCGCAAGAACTGATCTCTTCGGAAGATACAGATGGGCATGGAACATTTGTTGCAAGTGTGGCTGCCGGAAGTGCAGAAAGCAGTGGACAGTTTCTTGGGGCTGCCCCGGAGGCGGTGATCGCGATGGTAAAGCTGAAGCCGGCAAAAAAATATCTGAAAGAATTTTTTGCTGTTGCAGAAGATGCACACTGTTATCAGGAAAATGATATCCTGGCCGGACTTCGGTATCTGAATGAACTGGCCCGCAGACGGGAGATGCCGCTTGTGATCTGTATGGCGATCGGAACCAGTTTCGGAGGGCATAATGGTGACTCTTTGCTTGCAGGAGTTCTGGATGGCTATGCATTGCTGAGAAACCGCTGTGTAGTAACGGGAACCGGGAATGAGGCAGCGCAGAGACATCATTATTACGGAACATTTACGGAGGCACAGAATACACGGACAGCGGAGATCAGGGTAGGGGAAGGGGTGAAGGGTTTTGTGACGGAGTTATGGAGTACCCTTCCGAACATTGTGACAGTGTCGATCACATCACCTTCCGGAGAACGTACCGGGCAGATTCCGGTACGTCTGGGATATCTGTTTGATTTTGTATTTGCTTTTGAACGGACAGCTGTTACGGTGGAGTACAGACTTCTGCAGGAGAATAGCGATGCACAGCTGGTGTTTATCCGGTTGCAGAAAGCAGTACCAGGAATCTGGAAAATAGAAGTAAAGCCTGTGATGCAGACGAAGGGGGAGTTTCATATGTGGCTGCCCATGAAAGAGTTTCTGGATGGAGAAGTATATTTTCTGGAATCGAATCCGGATACCACATTTACAGAACCGGCAGGAGGGGAGCATACGATGACGGTGTCTTATTATAACAGTCAGGAGAATACGGTTGATATTAATTCGGGCAGAGGGTATACTAGAGATGAAAGAATCAAACCGGATTATGCTGCACCGGGAGTAGCGGTTACCGGTGCGGTACCGGGCGGAGGATTCAAAGAACGCACCGGTTCAAGTGCAGCAACAGCAATTGCGGCGGGTGGATGTGCATTGATTATGAAGTGGATCAGTGATCAGCCGGGAGCGGGCGGCGCATCAGCCAGTCAGGTAAGAAATATAATTGTGATGGGTGCACAGAAGATTCCGGCGATAGAATATCCAAATACGCAGTGGGGATATGGAACGATGAACCTGTATCATTCACTGGATATTTTAAGACGGCTGTAAAGAAAAACGAGATAAGGAGAGGATACAGATGGCAGATTTTTTTGAAGAATTCAGCAGAAGAGTTTCAGATGTCGCAAGTGACATCACTAAGAAGACAGGAGATACACTGGAGATTCAGAAGATCAAAAGTAATGTACGCACTTTAAAGAGAGCAAATGAAAGAGATCTTGCAGATATCGGACGTATGGTATATGAGAAGTTCCAGAGTGGGGAAGTATCTGATATAGATTATATAACGCTCTGTGAAGAAATCGAAAAACGTGATGAAGAGATTGAAAAGCAGGAAGAAGAGATCGTAAAAATCCAGGGAGAGATATAGATGCATACACGCATACCGGGTGCGGTTGGAACACTGTTTGGTCTGGATATGGCTGTAAAACAGTACATAGAAGAAAATGTAAGTGAGAAAGAGGAAAAAAACTTTTGCGGGACAAAAGTACTGATCAGAAAAGTATACAATAAAGGATTTGCATTTAATTCCATGGATTCCGAACCAAATAAGGTAAAAAAGGCGTCTGTGATAACGACGGCAGTGATTCTGATGCTGACATTGGCAGAATCATTCCGGGAAGGTCATAAGGTGAATAAGACAGCATTGACATTACTAAGTGCAGGAGCCATCAGCAATACGTATGACCGGATCGTCAGAGGTAAAGTCGTAGATTACATTGGTATAAGATCTGACCATAAGATATTAGGTGATGTAACAGCGAACCTGGCAGATGTCTATATCCTGATAGGCTCTGTTCTGATGTGGATGAGAAGAATCGGAAAACGATAACAGGAATATGGCAGAAAATAGAATATCGGAAAAGGGAAAACACTATACTCCATCTTCTTTCAGATAGAATATAGTGTTTTTTGTATTTACACCTGTATATGAGAATGAAATGAAAATCGGGCATGAAAAAAGCGGGTGATGGGAATCGAACCCACGTATCCAGCTTGGAAGGCTGGTGTTCTACCATTGAACTACACCCGCA
>CAKRCY010000039.1:0-21509 GCA_934309195.1 uncultured Dorea sp. | reverse complement strand
GAATTTTCCGGCAAACCTAATTGTTCATTCAGATTATATTTTTTTCCATTAACTACCTGATACATGGAACCACGTACAATATTCTTTGTGAGATTAATCACGCAGTATCCATCGGCAATAGCAAATACCGACTCTTCCAAAAAACGGTTATTAATCATATCCTGACTCATACTTGTTTATCTCCCTGTAAATTCTCTGATACAGATTATATCCTTACCAAAATATATCCGTCAACAAAAAGTTTTTACATTGTAGAATGAAAATTTACACGCTCATCAGTAGTATTTGCAGGATTTAAAAAACAGGAACATTTCATAAATTTCTCAGCTATATGGCAAGCCGGGATGTCATGAAAATAGCAATTCAGTAAATGTACTGAAAAAGAGTGGGGTGAGTGGGGATAGTTGCCAATATGGGGATGTCGGGGTAAAAGAAAAGCCATGGTTCGTGCCATGACCTTTCAAAAGAACATATATACCAAGCTCTTTCCATTTCTTGATATATTCCATGCTGTCCATCATGCCCTTTGTATCACTGACATTTGCTTTCCCTGACAGATAATCCTTCCGCCACTGTCTTCCATCCAAAGAGCTTAAAAATCCGGTATCTGCAATATTGCATAAATACTGGAAACCATATCCCGGATACTGAATCTGAGGCAGGCATAACTGAACCCCGGCTTCCTCTGCTTCCTTCGCAAGCTGCTCAAGTTCCTGGAAAGACTGTGGAAGTGTCCAGCCATGTTTTTCTAATAACGTCTTATTATAGGTAATGCCAAAACAATTATACGCAGACGGAAGCATATAGATTGCCCCATCATCTGATACCTCTTTCAGACGTGATTCTACATAATTATCTGTGAAAGCATAACCCGAAAGATCCAGCATCCTGTCACTGAGATCCTGCAGTTCCGGATCATAAAGGGAAAGGGTACAGATATCCGGCAGATCATTTTCCTCCAGTATCGTATTCAGATACACCGTTGTATTTCCTCCGCTGTACGGAATTACTTCGAGATTAACCTCCGGATATGTTTTATGCACTTCTTCTATAAAGCTGTCCACCTCCATATAAGGAGCCATAAAGGTAATTGCTTCGTGTTTCTTTGACGTTTTATCTGTTTTCCCACATCCTATAAGTCCTGTTGCTGCCATACATGCCAGAATAAGACATACACTTTGCACTTTTTTGATTTTCATATTATTCTCTCTTCCTTATAAAATTATAGTCCGTCTATGAAATAACATCATAAAAAAGCACTGTCCCACAGACAGTGCACCTCATTTCATGCAACTGGCTGCCATTTTAAAGGCCCTGTAGCTTTGCGTCCCAGACTTTCATCTGGTTTGCCGATTTCCTTATTATACTCTAATGCTCTACTGTACACGATAAAAACATTACCGTTTCCGCAAAAGTCATTTTCGCTTATATTATTTTTATAGTATCATAGGTTATTATGTTTGTCACATAAAACTTCGAAGCACATATCATTATTCAACATCATATCCTTTCCCGGAATTGTCAGCATTTAATACGCTTTCCGACTAACACCGCCGCAACCGGCATCACCACCACACAAGCGATCGCACCAAATATCATAGATACACAGTTCTGAAATAATATTTTCGAATTTAATAATGTTTCCAGTGTATAATCCTGCATCTTCAGATAAGAAAATAATAATAACGATTCTCCAAGATACGCAAACAACAATGTATTCACTGTTGTTCCGATTACTTCTCTTCCAATCTGCATCCCGCTTTCTACAAGTTCTGTCAGTTTTATCTCCGGTTTATGAATACTGACCTCGTAAACGGAAGTTGTAACCGTAAGTGCCATATCAAGCACCGCTCCCAGTGTACTAAGTATGATTACAGCTGTCGCAACATTTCTCATACTGATATCCAGATTCATATTGTAATATAATACATCATCTTCCACAGCCTGAATTTCATTCAGTCCTCCTGCCTCACTTCTCCACACCACCATATAGATAAAGAAGAACAGGACCGTCATTGTAATCGCCACTGCTGCAAATGCACTCTTTGTCTTCACATTTGTATCATTTTGATAGAAAAGTGTTACACATGAAATAACCATCCCTGCTCCGATTGTGACCAGAAGTACTGGTGCTCCTGCTGCCATCAACCAGATAGCCAGGCTAAGCAGCAGCATATTCCCTATCAGTGATATCAATGATATCACTCCTCTGTCTCCGCCAATAATCACGATCAAACACAACAGGATCATTCCTAATATCATCAACATGTCTTCTTCACCTTCCTTACTGTCAATTTCATCAGCACAGCTGTAATCAGGATAGATACCGGTATTGCAAGTACAATTCCAATACTTTCCACGAAGAATCTGCATAATTCGCACGGAATATGCAATTTGATGATCGTCATAAACCGGACACTGTTATTCATCCTGATCAGGCACATTGGGATCAGGCCACAGCCAAATACAAACAACAGTACATTGATCATCGTTCCCATAATATCGTATCCAATCTCTCTTCCGGACCGGAACAGTTCCCGGAATGTTACATCCGGTTTCTGTGTGACGATCTCACTCAAAGCCGCAGAAATTGCCACTGCAACATCCATGATCGCTCCAAGCCCGGATAGCAGGATCTCCGCATGAAAAATCTCATCCGGGTTATCAATACTCCCCAGATATTCCATTGTAGAATAATCCAATTCCGCAGTATGACTGATCACTGCATCAAATATCCCCATGATCATTGCCAGTATACATAATGTTGACAATAAGGCCGCCCACGTCTTCCTGTGAAGTCCGTTTAACCCGATCAATGTGACAACAGCAAAGAAAATCACCATTTTATTACAGGTTGTTACAACATCCGCATCATCACCGCTTTTTAAAAATCCTGCTGCAAATATCGCAATATTGATTCCCACTGTCACGATTGTAAGCAAACCTTTCTTTCCTGCAATCGCCATCAGTACAAGTATAAGAAGACCAAGCAAAACAACAAGTTCTGTATCTCTTTTCACACTCTGTATACTGGATCCCACATTATTTTCAGACCCGTTCAGCAATACTTTATCCCCTTTGTGATATTTCTGCTTTAACATTCCTGTATAGGTATATTCATTGGAAAAATCAATAATTTTCCCTTTGTGTGTTCCATTTAATATCACACCCCGGATTTTTTGCTTATATTTGATTTCCTGTGTTCCACGGGTACTTTTGCTTTCTCCTGCCACGCTTGTCTCTACTTTTGTCAACTTTGCAATCGGTGTCTGATACAGCCATGCGTCATTCATGACAAATATGACTGCGATCAGATATATGATGCCAAATACTCCATATAGCTTTGCTCTTTTACTTTTCTTTATGCATTCTGTTATCTTCTTTGTAGCTTGTTTCATTTTTATCTTCTTTTCGTTTTTATTTTACCATGCATCCTTTTTCTAATAAAAGTTAATGTCCATCGCCAAACAGACCTTATACGAAAGGATCAATGACTATGGACATTATACTTTATTTATTACAACTTATTCAATACCAGCATAAACAAATCTTCTGGCTTTTAAATTTTATCTATAGATTCATACCTTCTTATTCCTTTAATCTTCTAATTTACTTTGATTAATATAATCAATGATTGTTTTACAAATTTCTTGCTTTGGTTTTTCAAGCGCAACTCCCAATTCCACATATAACAGATTTTCTGCTATCTGAAAATATCTTGCATCCGTAGCAGTACACTTTTTTCCTTGTGCCAGCCTTTTTTGTTTTCGTTGATAAATCATTTTTATGATAGCCACCAAGGCTTCCGGATCATTTGTTTTTATTGCATCCTTGTAACTCTGCTCTCTCATTTTTTCATTATTTATCCATGCTGTCGGAATCTCTGGAATTCGCTTGATCAGATTCCATCCTTCTTCTTTTGTCAGACACAATCTCAGTCTTGAATTCGAAACTGGAATATATATTTTTTTCTTTTTCATCTTCTACCGGCTTCATCACATAATATAATTTTTTGTTTTTTTCATCCCCTGGAGTCAAATATAAAATATCCTCTATTTTACAAATACCTGTGACCGGTTTACTGACAAAGTCTCCTTTTTCATATTTCACAAAACTCTCTCCTTACTGATTTATACTCTTGTTCCGTAAAAGTATAATGACCCAAAATTAATTTTATAAAAGCAAGCAGTATCATATGGATCTTTTCCACATCATCACACTACTTGCTACAATTTTTACCTAAAAACTATTCCATTTTTATTTCAAAAGTGGTTTTTACCAAAAATATATCTGCTGTTTTTTGGTCATTATTACCATGTATTTACACATGAAAATAGTAAGAACAAAAAACAGGCGTAAATCAACGTCGCAATTTACGCCTGTCTCTATCACTACAAATACTGACTGAACTCTACCTTTTCCTTGTTCGGCCCTTCTATCGTAAAAAATCTTACACCGTTTTCCCAGAAAGGCAGGAAATGAATCTCATCATTTGTTGTGTTCATCTGATTTTCTTCTATATAATGATACACTTCTTCAATATTCTTTACATCGATTGCCACATGATCGATCGCACCATTTGTAAGCTTTGCCTGCTTATTTTCATACGTTTCAATTACCAGGTTTTTCAACTTCAAGAATGCAACCTTTTCCCCTGCCTCTTCATTGATTGTCTGAAGCGCTGTCTCAAATCCAAGTTTTTTATAAAATTCAATCGTCTTTTCAATATCATTTGTCGGAATCCCGATATGCTGGATTCCTGTTGTATATGTCTGCAAATTCATCTTATCTTTCCATCCTTTCTTTCACCTGTGCAAGCTCCGGCATTGCCGGTATCGCACCTTTCTTTTCCACGCAAAGACTTGCGACTGCATTTCCAAATCCTACATAATCCTTCAATTCTTCCATCGTAAATTGTTCCGGCTGTTTTCCGGCTTTACTGATGCAGTATAAGAATCCTCCCCAGAAGGAATCTCCTGCACCATTCGTATCGACAGCCTCACTTACAAATCCAGGGATATGTACTCCGCCTTCTTTACAATAAAGATAGGCCCCTTTGCTTCCGAGCGTAACAACCGCAATCTTAATTCCTTTCTGAAATAATATAGATGCTGCTTTCTCCGGACTTACCTCTCCTGTTAACAATTCTGTTTCTTCATCCGATATCTTCATGATATCCACATACGGAATCAGACTACGCATCTGTGTCTTTGCTGTCTTTTCATCTTTCCAGAGAGATGCCCTGTAATTTGGGTCATAGGAAATAATGCTTCCTTTATCTTTTGCACGCCGGATTGCATACAGTGTTGTATCTCTCGCCGGTTGTTCTGTCAGTGACAACGAGCCCACATGGAAAATCTGCGTTTTGTCCAAAATTTCAATATCTATTTCTTCCTTTTCGATTCTGGTATCAGCTCCCGGCTTTCTCGCAAATGAGAAAAAACGTTCTCCGTTTTCTCCCACATTTACAAATGCAAGTGTTGTAAAATAAGCATCATCCAGGATCATTCCCTTCGTCTCGACCTTTTCTTTTTCCAGTACCGATTTCAAAAAGTTCCCATGCATATCATTTCCGGCTTTCCCAATAAAAGCCGTATGACCACCAAGCTTTGCCGCCGCAACCGCTACATTGGCAGGCGCTCCTCCCGGATTCTGGGCAAATAGCGTCTGCCCTTCTGCATTCACTCCCTGCCAGGTAAAGTCGATCAGAATCTCTCCAAATGTTGTGATGTCATACAAAGATCTTTTCGCCGCATCCGATGTATCTACCAGAAGTCCATTTTCAAGCAATTGTTCCAGAATCCGGTTACATTCATTCTCTTCATCTGTATGGATGTGCAGTTCCCCCACATTAAATCCCGGCATACTGAGTACTCCGAGCATAGACTTGGCATTCACCACATATCTTCCGCTGCAAAGTTCTACATCACAAGAGATATGCTCTGCGATATTTACCAGTTTCTTGGCATTCTGCATTGTTCCTAATATTACTTTCGCAACCATTTTGTTTCCTCCTAGGCAAATAAGCTGATAACCAGTGCACAGACCAATCCGGTAAATCCAATGATCGTCTCCATTATAGTCCATGACTTCAAAGTTGTCTTTTCATCAATTTCAAGCAGTGAACTCACCAGCCAGAATCCCGAATCATTCACGTGACTGAAAGCAGTCGCACCACCGGTGATCGCACATACCATTGCCGCAAGATATAACGGTGAAAGTCCCGCAACTGCCGGCATAGATGCCATGATTCCTGCTGCCATCGTCATCGCTACGACTGCTGCGCCAACCGAAGCTCTGACCAGTGCTGCTATCAGAAAAGCGATCAGAATCAGCGGTAATCCGCTTTTTTCCAGTGCCGGTCCTATGATATCGCCCATTCCACAGTCCTGAAGCACCCAACGGATGATCCCGCCGCCAGTGATTACCAGAAGAATCTGTCCCGTTGGGCGGAGTGAACGATCCATAATTTTCTTAAGCTGCTCCCCATCGTATTCCTGTTTCTTTCCAAGGAAATACATGGCACATAGAACTGCAATGATCAATGCAACAAACGGAGTTCCTACGAATTCCAGCACCGGACGGATTCCCTTCAATCCCGGTATGTACTCGGAAAGTGTACTGCACAGAATCAGAACCAGTGGAACCAGAATGATCGCAATGACAGTCGAAAACTTCGGAAGATTAACTTCGTTTTCTTCTCTCACCTCTGACATCGTTGCCGGGAGTCCGGTATGAATCTTCGTTCCAATAAACTTTGACCACAGAATTCCTGCAAAGATCAGGGAGAGGATTCCTGTCGGAACACCGACGGCGATCATAACACCAAGATCTACCCCGAGCATATTAGCCACCAGTACCGAACCTGCAGACGGTGGAATGAATGCGAATCCGGTCGCAAGTCCTGCCAGAAGCGGAATGACATAATATAATGTAGATTTCTTCGTCTTCTTCGCCAGTCCAAATGCAAGTGGAATCAAGATGACAACACCTGCCTCAAAGAATACCGTCGTTCCGACAACAAGTCCTGTAATTCCAAGAGCAATCCCTGCCTTTTTCTCTCCAAACCGGTTCACCAATGTCTGCGCAACGCATTGTGCTCCTCCCGATACTTCCAGAATCCCACCGAACAATGAGCCAAGGCCGATCAGCAATACAATTCCCTGCAGTGTCTCTCCTGCTCCTTTTTCTACTGTATCGACCAGTGTCGGAACCGGCATGCCGGCTCCGAGTCCGATGACCAGTGCACTGATCAGTAAGGAAAGTACAGGATGAAATTTAAATTTGATGATCAACAGTAATAATAATAGAATTCCTGCAGCGGCCGCAATCAAAAGTCTCGCTGGATCTGCTGCAAATACTGCATCTGTCATGTAATTTTTCCTCCTCTTTCCTTTTTTTATTTCTGTACATATTTGTGGATAGTTGCCTGTACTGCACCTGTTCCGGCAATCATCTCACGGAACATATCTTCTATCTTCCTGCCGACACCATCCTTATAAAGATCTGTGAAGAACAGGCGCTCATTCGATAAGATTGGCTTCAGCTGGTCTTTGAATGTCTCCGGTTTTCCGATTACGATATCACTCAGTTGTTCCTGAATCTCCTCATTCATCGGATCCGGTGCAAGCTCATATGCCTTTCCTTCATCATCTACGGCCAGCATATATCTGAGCCATCCGGCAATTCCAAGCGGGATTGCTGTAAGTGTGGAGGCATCTCCGAATCTTTCTACATAAGCTTTTATTGTCTCTCCGAAGCGGATACCTACCATCTGGGATACGTCGACTGCCAGACGAAGATTGGTATCTCCCAGATATTCATTCGGGAAACGGTCATTAAAAAGTTCGTCTACAAATGCCTGTGGTGACAGGATCTTCGGATCTGCGACAACCGGAATTCCTTCATCATATGCTACCATACGTGCCATCTTCATCATGTCTTCATTCGTATTCAACATGTGAGCGAACAGATCATATCCAAGTACCACTCCTAACGGTCCGGTTGCGGAGTGAACCGGATTCAAACATACCGTAACTTTCATTCTTTCGGACATATTAACAGTATCTCTGTCTGCAAGATAGACACCGAATCCTTTCTCCAATGCCGGGCGTCCATTTGGAAAATGATCTTCAATTACGAGGTACTGTGGTTTCTCAGCATTTACAAATGGTGCGATGTATGTCTTCTTTCCAGTGATCACTGGCTGCATATCCTCCACGCCAAGTGTTTCCAGATCTGTTGCGATCTGTTCGCTCGGACGAGGTGTGATTTTATCAATCATTGTCCATGGAAATGCTACTACATCTTCATCACTTACATATGTAAGGAAGTCCTCATCTACAAATCCTTCTTTCTTCCACTCCTCTGCCATTGTCAGTACAGATTCGCGCAGTTTTGCACCATTCTGTGAACAGTTATCCATAGAAACCAGTGCCAATGGATATTTACCTGCTTTGAATCTCTCATACAGCATTGCCACTACGACTGCCATCGCTCCTGTTGCCTTGTCCGGACCATTTTTAATGTCTGCTTCTACGAATGGGAACCAGGTTCCATCAGCTTTCTGCAGTGCATATCCTTTTTCTGTAATTGTAAATGATACCATCTGAAGAGACTTGCTTGTAAAGATTTCTTTCAGCCGGTTCCACTGTACCTGGTCAGATGCCTGTGCTTTCACTGCTTCTGCCAGAGATCCCAGTACTTTATACTCGCGGGTTCCGTCTCCGTGCAGGATGACACTCAGTCCGAGATTATCATATGGATCATAAATCTTATCTACTACATCATAGTCAAATGTCTCCACGCAGGTAATTCCTCTGTCCAGCACACCCTCTTCCAGAAGTCCATCTGCGATACCCCCGATGAAGATACGGAAGATGTTACCAATCCCAAAGTGTACCCATCCCGGTTCTTCTTTTGCTTTCTGTGATACCTTCTCTACATCATATCCCGGAAGTGCAATTCCAGCTTCTTTCCATGCTTTCTGATTCTTGATTCCTTCCACTGTTAATTTCATGTTTTCTTCCTCCTTGATTTGCATTTTTGTTCTTTCTTGTTTTAGTTACATTTTTGACTTACGCTTATATCTAAGTTGTAAGTATAGCATAAATCTCATGTCGTGTATTTGTCTATTGACAAAAAATACAATTCTCATCATACATTTTTATGCATTTCTCACAAACCACCTGTAAATTCTTGTGTTGCGAACTTATTTATATTAAAATAAATGCAGATCTTGTGCGTATGATTCACGCATAAGTAGATAAAGGAGTATAGCATGAGAGAAAAAGGAATGACAACGATTACTCTGAAAAAGATTAATCGCAATAAGGTTTACCAATATATTTATCAGCAAAAAGAAACTTCCAAGCTCCAGATCGTTCAGGATCTTCAGATGGGACTTTCCACTGTCAGTCAGAATCTGAATGAACTCGAAGCTGACGGACTGATCAGCCGGAACGGATATTTCGAATCTACCGGCGGACGCAAAGCCCAGATCATAAGAATTGTGGATGATTTTCGTATTTCTATCGGTGTGGGAATTTTAAAAGATATGTTCCATATGGTAGCAGTGAATCTCTACGGGGATGCCATTGCCACAGAGACGGTTGAACTTCCTTATGAGAACAGTGACGATTATTATAATATCCTTTCTGAAAATATCAGACAATTTATCACAGTGCAGAACTATGATACCGGGAAAATTGAAGGAATATCCATTGCCACCCAGGGGATTATCTCTCCGAACGGAACTTCGGTTACTTATGGAGACATTATGGGCAATACACAGATGCAGCTTTCTGATTTTTCAAAACGGCTTCCTTATCCATGTCATCTGGAACATGATTCCAAAGCAGCAGCCGATCTTGAACTATGGAATCATCCGCAATTTGACAGTGCCCTGATCTTCCTTTTGAATCCTAATCTCGGCGGCGCAATCATCACGAACCATAAAGTACACCAGGGCGATCATATGCGAAGCGGACTCATCGAACACATCTGTATTGATCCGGACGGGCCGGAATGTTACTGTGGCTGCCATGGCTGTCTGGAAACCTACTGTTCTGCCAATGCGCTGAAAGAAGCGGCCGGAATGCCTGTGAAAGAATTCTTCCAGATACTCCACCATTCGCCAACACCGGCTCTGATACAGATCTGGCAAAACTATCTTTTACATCTTGCATTTGCGATCCGTAATCTGAATCTGGTGATCGACAGCCCGGTAATCATTAGCGGCTACCTTGCCCCATACTTTCGCAAGGAAGATATGCAGGAACTTTTGGATAAAATCAACACGGATTCTTTGTTCCAGATGTCGGAAGACCAGCTTCTGCTCGGAAATCATGGACAATACACACCGGCGATTGGAGCTGCTCTTTATTATGTAAAGAATTTTCTGACTCCGACGGGAGCATAGCAAAAAGGGGGGTTGCTTTGGTAGATAAATCATCGGCCGAAGCAACGCCCCTTTTCTATTAAACACATAATGGTTTATAAAGTATTTCTTTTCTTTCCTGCACGTTCAAGATAAATATAAAATCCTATATTCAGCACAATTCCCACTGCTGTCGATACCGGTGCGGCAAGACCTATCTTCGTCAGGCTCGCATTCGGCTGGATACTCATCACATAGGCAAACGGAAGACGTACCAGCAATGTCTGGAGCAATCCCTGTGTCATTACCCATACCGTCTTATTATTACCGTTAAAATATCCTACCATGCTGAACAGGATTGCTGTCAGGATTGTTTCCGGTGCGAATCCTTTCAGATATGCATATCCCTTTTGGATAACGGCTACATCTGTCGTAAAGAAGCCTGCCAATACATCTCCTTTTAACATGACCAATAAAAATACCAGACATCCCACAACCAGTCCGACACCGATTCCGGTGAACATGGATTTCTTCGCACGCTTCGTCTTTCCCGCTCCGATATTCTGGGACACAAAGGATGCCATCGACTGCATCAATGCACTCGGTACCAGCATCGCAAAATTGACAATCTTACATGCAACCCCATAACCCGAAGAAGCCTCCAGACCAAGCCGGTTCACGAACGCACACAGAGCCAGGAAGGACATCTGTGTCAGGAACTCCTGCAATGCAAGCGGAAGTCCGACCTTCAGGAATTTCTTACACTGACTGTTTAGCCCGAAATCTTTTCTGCTAATCTTAAATGGAAGTTCTTTTTTTATCAGAAGGATCACAGCAAATACAACACTGAGTGCCTGCGCTGTAACTGTTGCAATCGCCGCACCTGCTGCATCCATGTGAAGACCCGCAACCAGTACCATATCTCCGATCACATTCACAATACATGCAACAAATACAAAGAGCAGCGGTGATTTGCTGTCTCCCAGTCCACGAAAAATCGCTGATAAAAGATTGTATGCAACGATAAATAAGATACCACCTCCACAGATACGTACATATACCGCTGTCAGATTAACTGCCTCTTTCGGAGCCTGCATCAGCACAGATATCGGATGGGCGAATCCAACCATGACAATAAATAATCCGCCAGCAATCATTGTAAATACAACTGCAGATCCCCCAATGACCGCTCCGATCTGCTCCGGTCTCTTCTCACCGAGATATCTTGCAATCAGAACTGTGATTCCCATTGCAAACTGCGTTACTACAAATGTTACAAGATTCAATACCTGACTTCCTGTAGAAACCGCAGAAAGTCCGGACGTAGAACCGAATCTTCCGACTACCAAAAGATCTACTGCGCCATATGCTGCCTGCAGGATCAGTGCCCCCAGTACAGGTATCATAAATGCGACGAGTTTTTTAAGTATGCTCCCCTGTGTAAAATCTGCTTTATCGTTCATTATCGAGTATTCTCCTTTCACACATAATCTGATAGAACTTTTCAACCGTCTGTATCATACATTCTGCATCTTCATCTGTTATCTCCTCCATGTATGGAAGCAGACTGTTAAAATACTGTTCATCATATTTTTGTGACAGTTCCAGTCCTTTTTGCGTAATCGTAATATATATAACACGTCCGTCTTTCTCAGAAGCAAGTTTTTTTAAATATCCTTTTTCTTCCATTTCTTTAACGGTCCTTGTAACTCCTGGTCTTGGAAGTTCCATCGCATAACTGATATCTGATACCTTTACCCGTATTCCTTGTCTCTCCAGTGACCGGATCACATCCAGATAATGAATAAAGGATGCCCTGACACCTTCAGGTAACGGCGGAAGCATATCCCGGATCCGCTTTGCCTGATAGCATGCATCGAACATCCTTTTGATTATTTCACTTGTCATATTCTGTCCTCCTTATATAATCATCACGCCAAAATAATTACCACAGTTAATTACCATTGATAATTATATGTGGATTTCAAAATTTGTCAAGTATATATTTAATTGTATATCCATCCCTGTTAGAAATTTACACGGTTCCAGTGGGGACAGAAAAAAAGTCATTTTTCCCGTCCCCACTGGTATTTTTCCAGATCTACTCTTCCATTTATCACTTCAACTCCATCCGCCCGAAGAAGTTCTGCCTGCACATCCTCTCCACCAAACGCAAATGCCCCGGCCAGTTCCCCTTTCGCATTGACCACACGAAAGCACGGAATATGCTCCGGATCCGGATTCTTATGCAATGCATTTCCAACAGCTCTTGCCATTCTTGGGTCTCCTGCCATCTCTGCGATCTTCCCATAAGTTACCACATGACCTTTCGGAATACGCTTCACTGCTTCATATATTCTCTTTGTCGGACTGTCCGTAACCAGATCATAGCTTTCTGCGATCATTCTTTTGATCTCTTCTTCCAGAATTGTTCCATCCAAAATGATTGTATTCCAATGTTCTTTATTCTGATGGTATCCGGCTGTCACTGACTCATATGCTGAACGCCAGAAGTCTATCCACTCCGGATTCACTTTGACATTCAGATTGACATGACCTTCCCGTTCATAGATCCACAAAAATGTTTTTTTACTTCCTTTTATACGCACCAGCTGCCAGTTTGGATCACGAAACGGCTTTTCTTCATATACATTATCAAAAGTCATTCCGTATGCTAACGCTTCCTCTCTTGTCATCATATGATTCTCATCCTTCCTGATTTATACTTTCTTTCATTATTAATAAATATAGTTAATCAATATATGATCCCCTCTTTTTTAGAAGTTCCTCACATATTCCAATATATTTTTCTGTATAAATACTGCCCTTTTCCCAGATAAAATCAAAATCATGCTGCATTTTAAAATCTGAAAGCCTGATTTCCTGCAATGTTCCACTCTTAAGTTCATCTGCTACCGCAATCTTATACATAAATGAAATTCCACAATCTCTTTTTAAAAGTCCGATAATTGTATGCATGTTTTCCACTTCTGTATAATGGAGAAAATCTTTTATCCCCATTCCCCTTGCAAGAAGTAACTCCTCTAAAATGTTTCTTGTCCCGGATCCCGGTTCACGTACAAGCAGTCGTTCCTGCACCAGTTCCTGCATTGTTTCCGGAAATTTTTTTTTGAATATGTGATCTCTGGCACAAACTGCTATATACTCTTCCGTACTGTAATTTTTATGTTCATAATTTTCCTTCGGATAATTGCCCTCTACAAGCGCAAGATTAATCATTCCTTCATCCAGCAATGTCAACAGCTGTGTTGTATTTCCATAATGTATATGCAGGTTTATCTCCGGATGACTGATCAGGAAATCTGCTATTTTATCTACAATTGCATATTCTCCGATCGTCATCGTAACTCCTATGGAAAGCGATTCCATCTTATGGGATTCATTTCTTATCTCATTCATAATTGCCAGCTGATCATTTTTCATTGTCATCAGCCGTTTTCTAAGTATCTCTCCTGCCTGCGTCAGATACAACTGCTTATTACAATAAGAAAACAATTTGACATCATATTCCTTTTCAAGGAAACGAATATGTTGCGAAACTGCCGGTTGTGTGATATGCAACCTTCTTGCTGCCTCTGTGAAATTCATTGTCTCACATACCGCAAGGAATGTATCTGTTCTAAAATCCAGCATAATCTTTTTCCCTTCATTGTCAATTTGCTTTTTGTTAATAATTTTTTATTATCATTCGATAATATTATATAATTATTTATTATCGTTTTCCAGTGTTATAATCTCTAGTGGAAACCCTTATGAACCAATAATAGAATGAGAAAGAGGAAAAAACATGAATTTTTTAAAGAAAAACCTAAATGGTATACTGGTTTGTTTTGTGATTGCGGTTCCATCATGGCTTCTTGGAAAGGCTTTCCCAGTTATCGGCGGGCCTGTCATCGCGATCCTGGCCGGAATGCTGATCACATTAGTATGGACCAATAAAGGGAAAGCCGAATCCGGCATCAAATGGACTTCTAAGATTATTTTACAGACAGCGGTTGTACTGCTTGGATTTGGAATGAATCTTGGTGTTATCCTACAGACCGGAAAGCAATCCCTTCCGATCATCGTATGTACGATAAGTACTTCTCTGATCATTGCGTGGATTCTCCGCAAGATCATGAATGTCCCATCCAATACTTCGATTCTCGTGGGGGTCGGCTCATCCATCTGCGGAGGATCTGCGATCGCTGCCACTGCACCGGTCATTGATGCCGATGATACTGAAGTTGCACAGGCGATCTCTGTAATCTTCTTCTTTAATGTTATCGCTGCCGTACTTTTCCCTGTACTTGGAAGTGCACTTGGCTTTGACACTACAAGTGGAAGCTCCTTCGGATTATTTGCCGGAACCGCTATTAATGATACTTCTTCGGTCACCGCTGCTGCCTCTACCTGGGACAGTATGTGGAATCTCGGAAGTGAAACATTGAATACAGCCGTGACCGTAAAGCTTACACGTACACTGGCAATTATTCCGATCACACTGGTATTGTCCCTGATCCGTGCAAAATCTGCTGCAAAATCAGGAAATGCTGACTCAGCATCAAACAAATTCAGCTTAAAGAGAGCATTTCCTATGTTCATCTTATACTTCATCATTGCAGCTGTGATCACAACTGTATGTATGACTATGGGTGTCAGTGCAGAGGTATTTGCTCCGTTAAAAGAATTGTCGAAATTCTTTATCATTATGGCTATGGCTGCGATCGGACTTAACAGCAATGTTGTGAAATTGATTAAATCCGGTGGAAAACCACTTATGCTCGGTGGATGCTGCTGGATCGGAATTACCATCGTGAGTCTGGGAATGCAGCATATCATGGAAATCTGGTAATTATTTCATCCAGACAGAAGCTCTGGTGATCTCTTTGAGACTCGTTACCCCACACATTTTCATCGTGTCTTCCAGTTCTGTTCCAATCTTATCTATATAAGACTTTACGCCTTCTTCCGCACCTCCATAAACGGCAGTCACAAATGGTCTTGCAATGATGACTGCATCTGCTCCCAGTGCCAGGGCCTTGAATACGTCTACACCACTTCGGATTCCGCCATCTACAAATATCTTCATGGAATCCCCTGCTGCCCTGGCGATCTCTTCCAGCACCTCTGCTGTCGCCGGGCACTGATCCAGCACACGTCCTCCATGATTCGATACTACAATTGCAGATGCCCCGGCTTCTTTTGCCTTCAGAGCTCCTCTGACTGTCATAACACCTTTTACAATAAATGGTATTCCTGCAATCTTTGCGATCTCTCCAAGTTCCTCCACTGTCTTACTTCCTGCCGGCGGCTCCATGTTCTTAAGAAATGGAAGTCCTGCTGCATCGACATCCATTGCCACTGCAAATGCTTTTGATTCATGAACCATCTTCATCTTTTCCGCAACGGTATCTATGTTCCATGGTTTCACGGTCGGGATTCCGATTCCACCTGTTTTCTTAATCGCTTTTGTTGCGGCAACCATCACATTACTGTCGACACCATCTCCTGTAAATGCAGCAATTCCGTATTTTGCACATGCTGACACAAGAATATCATTGTATCTCACATCATCCAGACAGTCGCCGTAATGTAATCCCACTGCACCAACCGGTCCTGCAAAAAATGGATATAAAAACTTCTTTCCAAAAAGTTCCAGTGATGTATCCACCGGTTTATTTTCTGCAATTGTGTCCATCTGAACACGGATTTCTTTCCATTTATCATAATTACGGATAGCTGTATCTCCGATTCCCTTTGCCCCAGGTCCAGGCATCTGATTCTTGCAGGCGCGTCCATTACACTCCGGACAGGCCTTACAATAATTTCCAATACGTGTTCTTGCGTTTTTTATACACTCTGAATAATTCATATTTTTCCCTCTTTTCTTTCGTTTTCTAACATCTTCCACAGTTTCTGCAAGGATTACATCTTAATTTTTTCAGTTTTAAATTCCAGTCTTGAATTTCCGGTAACTTTTCCCCGGTTATCCACTTTTTCATCCCATAATGATCTGAAACCGTAACTTTATCCCCATTCCACTCAATCTCCAGTGGATATAGTGTAATATTTTCAGGATTCATACAGTTCTGATGAAGTCTTGGTGAATACACTTCTTCTCCCCAGGATACGGTCTGATCTATTGTCAGAATCCTTATATGCGTCTCACTGATACGTAAAATCTCCGGTTCCACTGCACAATGATATCTTTCAGGTATTTCATTCTTGAAAACAGAAAGGATTCCTAACGGCGTCCTGATCTTTTCATTCTTTTTCATCTTAATATCCGATTTCCTCCAGAATCCGCTCAACAAGTCTCACATTTTTCAGCGAAAATTCTTCCGTAACCGCCGGAATCTCATTTTCATCGATGCATCTGCCGAATTGTTCTACCTCCAGGCGATAATTCTGTGGAACTTCTACCATCTTTACTTCTTCCTGCCCCTCAGCCGTACGAATCGTATAGCTTAATTCTCCATCACCATTGAATGCAAATTTGGTTCCGGTAATGCTTCCCTTCGTTCCATCTATCTCCAGACGATCCAGTCTCCTGTCCTGATCCGTTGCAAGCGTCATGCCACAGGTAAATGCTGCTTTCTTTCCATCTGCGAATTCCATGACCACAGAAGTCAGCTTATCGATCTTTTCTTCCGAAAAGATTGCGGAAGCCTCGACTTTTTCTGGTTCTTCATTCAGAAGTCCTAACGTCAGACTTGTGCTGTATACTCCAAGATCGTATGTACACCCTCCAAGAGTCTCCCGTCTCATCCGGATATTTTCCTTATTATAATCTGATGTGATAAATGCGGAATCTATATAACGAACTTCTCCTATCGTTCCATCTTCTATCTCTTTCTTAATTGCAGTGATATATGGACTGTGCTGATATGCAAAAGCTTCCATAAGATATACATGATTCTCTTTTGCTGTTTCAAATAATTCTTTTACCTGCTTTTCACACGGTGCAAGCGGCTTTTCACACAATACATGTTTGCCGCTTTTCATAGCTTTCACGGCCCACTCATAATGTAAAGTATTTGGCAGCGCAATATATATCGCTTCCACTTCCGGATCATCCAACAATTCTTTATAACTTCCATAGGCTTTTTCAAATCCGAATTTTTCTTTAAATTGTTCAGCTTTGTCTATGCTTCTTCCGGCAATTGCATATAATTCACAGTTGTATGCCTGTATCATTCCCGGAATGGTACAACTTTTGGCAATTCCGGCAGTTCCTATAACGCCCCACTTGATTTTTTTCATTGTTTTATGCCTCGCTTTATGTATGATAATTTTATTTTAACACTTTTGGAAACAATATCCTACTCTTACACTGAAATTTACTTTTTCAAATCAGCCGTTTTTCTGGATTTGGGGGAGACTTTGTACTGTACATAACGCCCCATACCCCACCTCCTCATTCGGATACTCCTCAAATCCCGGCAGTTCTTTCGCACCCCGCCTCAGATACGCCTTCACCTTCTCCCCATACAGATACGGATCGTTTCCTCTCACAATCCCCCATTCCATCAAAAGTGCCGCACTTCCCGTCACAAACGGTGTGGCAAAAGACGTTCCCGTAAATGCTGCATATCCTCCGCCCACTGTTGTTGTCATGATTTCCACTCCCGGTGCCACAAGATCCGGCTTCACCATATTCGTAAGTCTGGTAAATCCTCTTCCCGAAAAATCTGCATACGCAAATGTTCTTGCATCATATGCCCCTACGGATATCACACGGCTTGCTGATGATGGAATTGTAAGTGTCGTCTGTTCTTTTGGAAAAAGAAACCCCGTTCCACGATTTAATACCTCATCACTTGGAAGCCACATCTCATATTGACCAATCACAATTTTTCCAGATGCCAGGATAATTCTCCATACTCCTTCTGTCAGATAACTTTCTTCCGGAAGGAAATCAATATAAATTTCCTGTGATATGCTATACGGACTTGGCTTTCCATAATAGATTAATATCTCTGTCTGTCCGATTCTGAATCTCTGTGGACCAAGTACTTCCTGGATCGGTCCGACTCTCACCCCCGAAGGATTCACAATGGAAATTTCTATCTGATCCGTATATTCCTTCCATATCTGCACACTGACAGACGTCTGCCTGCTCTGGATTGCAAGCTGCACCGTTTCATCACTTTCTGAGCTTATTCTTCCCGATGTATGTCCCGCACTTGCCGCTTCATTTCCCGTACCAATGCAGAATACACTTTTCCATATATTTGCAATATCATCAATATATCGCTCCAGTAAAGTCATTCCGTCATGTCCGCCATATGTATTTCCAAAACTTACATTTACCGCTACCGGCATCCGAAGTTCCATTGCTTTTCTCACTACATAATCAATTCCCATCATAAGCTCCGTTGTTCTGTGGAATCCTTCCTGCATGGGGTTCCCTAGCTTTACAACAATCAGTTCACTTTCTGTGGCAACTCCTGCATAGAGACCTCCGCTGTTCCTTCCATTTCCCGCTGCCACACCTGCCACTGCTGTTCCGTGTCCGGAAATATCCTGGCTTCTCACAATTCTTCTTTGTTCTGATGTTGTCTGTGCATTTAGTGCTTCATCTATCTGCTCTTTTGTATACTCCACACCTATACCATATCCTTCCGGTGCACTTTCCTCATCTGCCAATTTCAGAGACTGGTCCCACAGATAGCGAATCCGCGTACTTCCATCTTCATTTCGAAAATCCGCATTTGCATAATCTATTCCGGAATCTATGACTGCAATAAGTATTCCCTGTCCGAGCAAAGAAAGGCGTGCATCCTGTACCGTATTGATGCAGGACACACGCCTTCCTTCTGCCGCCTGAAAGAACAGCCGCTTTGGTTTTTCTATATATTCTACTTCCGGGATTTCGGATAAGACATCTATTCTGGATTCTGCAACTCTGACTATCGCATATTCATTCAAAAGCTCTGTCACTCTGGATGCAATATTCCTGACACTGTCCAGACTGCCTGAATATTTGATAATCAGATCCCATTCTCTGTCTATGGGATCATAACCGACATTTAAATTTAATGATTTTTCCCGCTCATCTTCTGAAGAATCTAACGCAAGATTTAGAAGGTTTTCTAATTTCTGACTGATCATATATGGCTCCATATATTTTTTGATATTAAGATATGCAGCTCATAATCCATCTGGGACACTAAAAAAGCCGCTTTTCCCGTCCCCCGATGGCACAAACTGCAGGAATTTCTTTACTGCCACCGAAGCATTTTTCTCATTCTTCACTGCGATCACAATCTCCCGGTGTAAGCAAGGTTTTAAACTCCGTGTTACGATATGATAATCGCATCTTTTCATCACCAGTTCCGACAGTATCCCGATTCCCAGCTCGTTTTCCACCATAGACATCACTGCATAATCGTCCCCGGAATAATAAGAAATGTGCGGTGCGATCTTATTCTTTTTGAAATGTTCTTCGATCTCCTGATTGCCGCCCTCCTGAAGTAATATGACCGACTCGTCTTCAAATGCTTTTAATGGAATCTCTGTTTTTTCTGTCATTGGATGCTTTTCTGGAAGAACGGCCAGCATTTCGTCTGTCATAATGTCAATAATATCATAGTCATTCCTCACCGGACGGATCAGAAAACCGAAGTCAACCAGACCTTCAGCGATCCACTGCTCAATCTTAGAATAATCTCCCGTATGCAGTTCAAAATCAATTCCCGGATATAATTTTCGGAATTCTTTCATCACTCCCGGCAGGTAGTGACACGCAATACTGCTGAATACACCGATTCGTATCAGTCCCCGGTCCATCCCTGTAATCTCTCCTGCTTTCTCCCACATCTTCTCCTCTGCCATCGCCAGTTCCCGGATATAAGGAAGAATCTGTTCACCGTCCGAAGTCAGACATACTCCTGCGTGACTTCGTTTTAATAGTGTCATCTGAAGTTCTGCTTCCAGAGACTTCACGATCTGTGTGACTGCCGACTGGGAATATTTATAAAAATCTGCTGTTTTTGAAAAATTCCCCAGTTCTACTACTTTTAAGAAAATTGTATATTTTGAATACCTCATTAGCTCTATGCCTCTCTGTTATCTTCTCCGATGTTATATCAGTTTTTCTTATTCTCATCATAACAAATATGAATTTTACTTATATTCTATTCTGTCTTATAATAAAAATCAAGATAACGATTACATAGGAGGAAGCACAGATTATGTCGACGAAAAAAGCCAATCTGATTCTTACAACCTGCTCTATGGCATGGGGAACTTCTTATATATTTATGAAACTTGGAATTGAGGGACTTTCCCCTCTGATGCTGATGGCTCTGCGTACAGGAATTGCATTCCTGATCCTGGTACTTATATTTTTCAAAAGGTTACTGAAAGTCAATAAAAGACTTTTACTCTACAGTGCCATCACCGGCTTTCTGCTTTTTACCAACCTTACGCCAATCCTTTACGGATTAAATACAATCACCGCTTCTCAGAGTGGATTCATCCTCAGCACCACCGTTGTGCTTGTTCCGATCATTCATGCAGTTATTTCCCGTAGACTTCCGGAGCATCATGTCAGGCTCGGAATTATCATTGTATTAATCGGAATGGTGCTGATCAATGGCGGTGATATATTTGCTGTCAAGCCTGGAACGCTGCTTTGTATGCTTTCGGCTTTCAGTTATTCAATCAATATTGTATTAAACAGCTATTTTACCAGACAGGTGGATCCTCTTGCACTTGGAGTCTACCAGCAGGGCTTTACCTGTCTTTATTCCATAATCGGTCTGCTGGTGTTCGGATCCCCGATATTTCCGAGCACCGCATTAGACTGGATCTCCGTTCTTGGACTTGCTCTCTTGTCCTCAGCTTACGGATTCGTTGTACAGACTGTTGTGCAGCAATATACAACACCGGAGAATACCGGATTCCTGTTCTCCCTGGAACCAATCTTTGCAGCGATTTTTTCCTTCATCTTCCTGCATGAGAAGCTCACGGAGATGGGATATCTCGGAGCCATTTTCATTCTTGCAGGAGTGTTTACCGCTATCGATGCCAAAAGTACGGTAATGGAATTAATCACCGGAAAATCCGTTGCAGAAGTTACATCCAAAAGATAGCAGAAAATCCGTTGTCTTGTCCTGATATG
>CAKRCY010000038.1:0-23727 GCA_934309195.1 uncultured Dorea sp. | reverse complement strand
AAATACAAAATGTAAATCAGACTGTCGCTTTTTTGTGAAATTATTCGGCTGCGTTATCTTTTACTTCTGCAAGCATATAAGGATTATATTTACTTTTGCGCTTAAATATAATATAATTTAAGCATAAAAGTAAATATCAAGGATAAGGAGGACAACTATGGAAACATCAGATATTTTGGAATCGCTAATTGAAAAAGACAATGGATATTTGATTACATCGAAGGCCGTTGAATCAGGTGTATCAAAGCCATCTGTCTCAAAATACGTCAGAGAGCATGACATGGAAAAAGTGGCACATGGCATTTATATCTTAGATAATGTGTGGCCAGATGAGTTGTTTGTACTCCAGCAACGAAATAAGAATATTATTTATTCGGGCGAGACCGCCCTTTATTTGCATGGTCTTATCGACAGAGAATACAGTCATATTTGTTTCACTGTTCCTACCGGGTATAATGCAACACATATCAAAAAGAAAAACAAAGAAGTTCGTTATGCAAACCCAGAGATTCTTGATATGGGGATCTGTGAAATCCCGTCAAGCAGCGGTAATTTGGTTAAAGTATATGACAAGGAAAGATGTATTTGTGATTTGATTAAAGATCGAAAGAAATATGAAATTCAGTTATATCAGACAGCAATCAAGGAATATATGTCCTCGAAGGAAAAGAATCTTTCAAGATTGATTGAATATGCGGTTAAACTTGGAGTAAGGGATGAAGTGATGATGTATGTGGAGGTAATGGTATGATTCATACAGCGAAACAACTTAAAGACAAATCTTTCTCAGATTTGAAGGACTTACAGGGAATGGCATCATCATTGGCAGATGGATTAGCATCAGGTGCTATGGCGGGTGCGCTTACAGCGTTTGGTGCATATGGTGCAGCAGGTGCATTGACAACGGCATCTACAGGAACAGCTATTGCTTCATTAAGCGGAGCAGCAACAAATGCTACATTAGCTTTCTTTGGAGGAGGTTCATTGGCAGCAGGTGGACTTGGAATGGCAGGAGGTACTGCTGTTTTAGGAGGTCTTGTTGCTGGACCAGCATTAGCAGTTCTTGGAGTTGTAATGGGTGCTAAGGCGTCAAAAAACTTAGATGCCGCAAATGCAAACTTGGCAAAGGCAAAAGAATTTGAAGAAGAAATGAAAACTGCTGCAGATTTGTGTAATGGAATAAGAAGACGATCTGCAATGTTTAATAGATTCTTGATAAGACTTCAAACAGTTTTCGATCCAATGATTTATCAGATGACTGAAATCATCAAAGAAAGAGGAACAGATTTTAGAAATTTTACAGAAGATGAAAGAAAGGTAGTTGCCTCGGCAATGTCACTTGCTGGTGCTATCAAGGCTGTATTAGATACTCCGATTCTGGATGAAGATGGAAATCTTACTAAGGAGTCAGGTTTGGTTATTGAAAGCACTCAGAAGAAGATTGAGTCGATTGTTGCATGATGTTTGAATGTGATAAATGCGGGATATGTTGTAAGCATATTGATTCAATACCTCAATTAAAGGATTTTGATTTTGGAAATGGTCGTTGCATTCATTTATTAGATAATAATTTATGTGAAATATATTTTGAAAGGCCTGATATTTGTAATGTTGAAAGGATGTATGAAATATATTTCAAAGAGAGCATGTCAAAAGAAGAATACATGCGACAAAATAAGTTAGGATGCAATGAATTGAAGCAAAAGTATAAAAAAGCATAAAGATATAGAATATCAAAAGATGATTGCGGCTCAGGAGATATAATGTGTTTTCTGAGCTGCATTTTAGGTATATATTATATCTAAAGTTGTCCGCCGGAATGGTGCAACTTTTTCGGATTTCTACTAAAGGGTGCAAAAAATGCATTTTGCATCCTCACGTGCGCGAATGTTAATACGAAGTAAAGTTTCGATGCATGTTTAATACGGAAAACAAAAAGATCTGAATGGATTATGAAGTGCTTCATAATTTTTTACTTTATAGGAAATTTCTCAAATCGTCAGAAATAGTGTATAATGGGCTGGAAATAAAAAATGACATAACAAAAGAGCGAAGGGGGCTTCGCCATGACGTTGCTTATGAAGTTTTTTGTTTTGGTTTAGGTTAGCTGCACTATCTGACTGGAGAAAGAATTATTATGAACATGGATTTATCCATATTTCATAACCTTTCGATATTGTTCAAATAGTGCAGTTTTTTTGTGGTAAACTTCTAAAACCAACATAGAAGTACCACACTCGGAACCGCAGAGGGTATCAACAATGAGGGTTTAGCGTTTAAAATTGGAGACTAATTTAGAGTGCTTGAAACAGATAAAGATGCTCTTTTGATAGAGAAAATTGTCTTCATCGAAAGTACTTGAAAAGTAATTATATTTAAAGAGGTCCGCTGGACCTCTTTCGCATATCAACACCTATTCCGCCAAAAAATACTGACAACGATTCCAATAATACTCCTGTTCTTTCCGAAACAGCGCAATCAATGCCGTTACATCCTGTGACTGCCGATACATTTTTAATGCATCCAGATATTCAGGCCGGTTAGAATCCTCGATGATAAATGGCGCGATACCGTGATACAGGCATTCCCGGAAGAGAATCATACGTCCGGTTCGCCCGTTTCCATCCTGGAAAGGATGGATGTTTTCATATTGTGCATGAAAACTGGCAAGTATATCAAGAGAAATTTCCTGATCATTGTACCAGGCCAATAATTTGTCCATTTCATCAGAAACCTGACTTGGAAGTACGGTTTCATACATACCGATCATGTTGGGACGCTTTTTGTAATCACCGATAGCATAGCCATTCGCACGGTCTTCAAACACACCACTCTTTAATTCATAATGAAATTCTTTTATCAGATCTTCCGTAAGTTTAGAATCCAGAGTGTCCAGCATCTTGTTAAACATCAAGAAATGACCATTCATTTCTTCCACATCTTTAGCTCGGTAGTAGTCTTCCGATTTTGGTAGAACTCCGGTATCGAAGAGAGAAGCAGTCTGTTCTTCAGTCAGAGTGCTGCCTTCGATTTTATTAGAGTTATAGGCCATCAGACGTTGAGTAAATCCATAAACTCCGGAACGATCACGTTTCGCATGTTCGATTTTAAATCGGTCTAATAAAAAATGTATAAATGCTGAAGTATCCATGATGGAAATAGTCCTTTCTTTGCATATAATATCTTTATTATAACCTTAACTTTCCAAAATGAGTAGCCCTAATGAAAATAAAATAAAAAACAGCCCGTATTTATGCGGAATTTCTTGCAAAAATACAGATTTTATTGTACAATTACTAACTTATTTAAAATTGATCTCTGAGCAGATATTTGAACGCATAGGAGGGATTGTAAAATGTGGATTTTATATGCGATAGGATCATCTTTTTTCGCAGGTATTACAGCAATTCTTGCAAAATGTGGAATTCAGAAAACAGATTCGGATGTGGCAACAGCACTAAGAACGGTTGTAGTACTTGTGTTTTCATGGATTCTGGTATTTTTTACCGGGACAATGTCCGGAGTGAATAATATAAGCGGACGAACATTATTATTTCTTGTGCTGTCCGGACTTGCAGCAGGAGCTTCCTGGTTGTGCTATTTTCATGCGCTTAAGAAAGGTGATATTAACAAAGTTGTACCGATTGATAAGTCCAGCACAATTTTGACGATTTTTCTTGCTCTCATTTTTCTTCATGAGGGATTAACGTGGAAAAAAGCAGGATGCATCTGTCTGATTGGAATCGGAACTGCATTGATGATTACAAAAAAAGAAGTAACAGAGGATAAAGAACAGCACATTGGAAGCTGGTTTATTTATGCTGTATTGTCTGCGGTATTTGCCAGTCTGACTGCGATTTTAGGAAAAATTGGTATTTCTGGTATTGATTCAAATCTTGGAACAGCAATTCGTACAACAGTTGTACTGGTTATGGCATGGCTTATGGTGATTATAAAAAGAAAAACAGCTGAAATTTGTACAATCGGGAAAAAGGAACTGCTGTTCATTGTGCTGTCCGGATTTGCAACAGGAGCTTCCTGGCTGTGTTATTACAAAGCACTGCAGGATGGTCCGGCAAGTGTAGTAGTGCCAATCGATAAATTGAGCATTTTGGTCACAATTGCTTTTTCCTGGATCGTTTTTAAAGAAAAACTGACACCGAAATCTGTTGCAGGAATTCTGCTGATTACATTGGGAACAGTCCTGCTGGCATTGATATAGCAAGAATATAGATTGACATAAAAGGAAGATTGCATTATAAAAAGCACGTTGAGATTTTTTTGCTGGATAAAGCAGAGTTGATTGTTGAAGAAGGAATAAACGCACAAAAGCAGTTTGCACAAAATGTGTTAAGTGGATTGACAGAAGAAGAAAAGGATATGTGTATACGTGTATTTAATAAGATCTGTAATAATGCAGAAGAACATTTAAGAGGAGAATGGAAATGAAAACGAAATTCTGTGTAAGAAAAATTATTTGTTGTATAGTCAGTTGATGGAAAAGGAGCAGAATTTATAATGAAAGAGAACAATTACAAACCACAGATTCCAGATGTGATGGAAGCAATATTCGATACAGTGTATTTGCTTTTTGATCTGGTTGCCGCAATTTTATTTTTTATATTCTCGCAGGGAAATGTGCTATTTATTCTTTATGGAATATTGACATTGACACTTTGCGGAGGCGATGCATTTCATCTGGTACCGAGAATTATCCGGGCAGTACATGGAAGTAATGATAAAATAAAGAGGCAGTTAGGAATCGGACTTCAGATATCCTCCATAACAATGACCGTATTTTATATTATTTTGATGTATATCTGGAAATTTACCTTTACAGAACTTAAAATACCAGTAATAATTGAAGCTGTCATATGGATATCAGCGATTGTCAGAATTGTGATATGTATGCTTCCGCAGAATAACTGGTGTACAGATGAAGGAAATATGAAATTATCGGTTATCAGAAATGCAGTCTTTGCTGTGACTGGTATAGGGGTAATTATCTTATATCTCATTTCGGGAAATACTTATGGATATCATATGACAAGGATGGTGGCAGCTATTATAATTTCTTTTGGATGTTATCTTCCGGTAACTTTATTCAGTAAAACAAAACCAAAAGTCGGACTGTTAATGATTCCAAAGACCTGTGCATATATGTGGGTGATCGCAATGGGACTCCAGCTTTTATTTTAAAGGCATCGTTGGTAGGAAGGATAGTCGGGATAGAGAAAAAAAGAAGGATTAAGAAAGAATGAAAGATTTAACGAAGGGAAAACCCTCGACACTGATACTAAGTTTCGCATTGCCGATATTTTTAGGCAATTTATTACAGCTTACATACAGTCTGGTAGATACGAGGATAGTAGGTTCATTTTTGGGAGAAGAGGCACTTGCGGCAGTAGGTGCGACCAGCACATTGAGTGGTCTGATCATTGGATTCTTATTAGGAATGTCGAATGGATTTGCAATCATTACTGCACAGAAATTTGGAGCAAAGAATGTCCGGGATATGAAGAAGTCGTTTGCAATGTCATTGACGATCGGCACTGGTATTTCTCTGATCATCACGGCATGCGGTCTGGTGTTCCTGAATCCAATCCTGCGCTTTTTGAATGTGCCGGCTCATCTTCTGACAGTTGCAAAGAGCTATATTATTATCATCATAGCCGGAATGCTGGCGACATTTTTATATGATGCCTGTGCGGCGACACTTCGTGCGATTGGAGATGCTGTCACGCCGCTGCTGATCCTGGCAGTATCGGTAGGTTTGAATATTGCCGGTGATTTTTTCTTTGTGGTGGTGATGAAGACGGGCGTGAAAGGTGCGGCAATTGCGACAGTTTTGGCGCAGGTCATAGCATTTGTAGTGTGTTGGATCTATATGGTCAGAAAGTATGAGATTCTGAGACTGCAGAAAGAAGATTTTAAAGAACTGAATAAGGTGATGGTCAAAGAAATGTTCAGTGCAGGAATGTCGATGGGATTCATGAGTTCACTGGTCAATATCGGTACCGTAACACTGCAGACGGCGATCAATAAGCTGGGAACGGATATCATCATTGCGCATACAGCAGCCAGAAAGATTACAGAGATATTCATGATCATGTTTAGTGTATTCGGCCAGACGATGGCAACATATTGCGGTCAGAATGTAGGGGCAGGTAAGATTGACCGTGTAAAGAAGGGCATTCGGCTTGCGATCATCTATACGGCAATCTGGTCCGGCATAACGATCATTGCAAGCTATACGATTGGAGAGTGGCTTGTATATCTGGTGACGGGAACGCATAATAAGACCGTCATCTTAAATGCAACGAATTATCTGAAGTTTGATACATTGTTCTATATCATTACGACTCTGATCTGTATTCTGAGAAATGCAATGCAGGGATTGGGAGATCACGTTACCCCGCTGATCTCGAGTGGTCTTGAGATGGCCGGAAAGATTGTGATTGCTGCAACGTTGGTTCCGTGGATGGGATATACAGGCGTTATTATCTGTGAACCGATCGTGTGGTTCATCATGGTAATCCCGCTTCTGATCCAGATCTTCCGGATGCCGGTTCTTCGAACGGCGAAAAAGGCATAAGAAAATCAGATGTTGTATATGCAGATAACGATATACAGATGAGGACAGAAAGGAAATAATGTATATATGGAAATACAGATTCTAAATATAATCCAGAACTTAAGAACAGACATCGGCGATACGATCGTCCCTTTTATCACAAAACTCGGTGATGCAGGAATGATATGGATCTGCCTGACGATAATTCTTCTGATCATTCCGAAGACAAGAAAGACAGGAGTGATCATGATGGCGGCATTGCTGGTGGATGTGCTGCTCTGCAATGTGCTCATAAAGAATCTGGTGGCAAGGACAAGACCATTTGATGTAAATACAGCGGTACAATTACTGATCGAAAAGCCGCAGGATTACTCTTTCCCGTCGGGACACACGGCGGCTTCATTTGCTTCGGTTACGGCATTGTATCTTGCCGGAGAGAAGAAGATGTGGAAAGCGGCTCTTGTACTTGCGGTTCTGATCGCATTATCCAGGTTATACCTGTATGTGCATTATCCGACTGATATTATCGGCGGTGTGATATTCGGAAGTCTTTCGGGATATCTGGGATATAAAATAGTGGAACAGATACGGAAAAAAAGATGAGGCAGGCAGCAGTTATGCTGTCTGTCTCATTCTTTTACTGACTACCAGTGCGATACAGAAGATTGCAGCGGCAAAAAGTAACTGGATTCCATAGTTGCGGTATAAGAGTTGCCTCTGTGCCTGAGTGAGAACAGCAGAGTTATTCAGCAGATTGTTACTGATCTCATACCAGTAGACCGGAAGAAAATGAGCCACGGTTTTCACGCCTTTTCCCATGATATCAAGTGGAACGAATACGCCACACAGGAAACTCATACCAAGTGTGACAACATTTACGAGGGCAGTCAGGATGTCTTCTTTGGTGATAAATGTACCAAGAAGGAAGGCAAGCGCAAGTCCGACCAGAAGCAGGGTCAGACTGTTGAGCATATAATATGGCATCTTTGGCGACTGGAAAAACGCTTTCCGGTAAAAGAAGAAAGCAGGGATCCATGTTGTAAGCAGCCAGACGAAGCATCCGACTGCCAGATATCCCAGTGCAAGCTGCAGGTTCTGGCTTCTGATGGATACAGCCGAGCAAAGGATGCGCTTTTGCAGATCCGGCTGATGGAATGCGATCATGATCAGTCCCATTACATAGCACAGTATGGAGATTAACACATATGGCAGATACTGATACATGTAACCATAACCCGGCGTCTTTTCGGAAGAAGCAGATTTTAACATCGTAACATGAGAAGAACTGTCTGTATGTTTCAGAATATATGCAGCTGCCTCTTTATCGGAATAACCGCTGTCTGTCAGGACACGTGCCTGATTCAGATAGGTGTTGATCTGTTGATCGATGTAGTATCCGTCCGTGCTGCCCGGAATCTTGGATACCGGCAATGCCTGATGCTCATGGAGGCAGGAGACCTTAAAATCTTCCGGAATGGTCACGATATAAGAGACATTTCGGTTAAAGAGTGCGTCCTGGAGTTTTGCAGTGTCATCCGGCATTTGCCTGACGGTATGATACTGTGATAAATATGTGGAAAGTCCTTTGGAAAGCACGCCTCCGTCATAATCTACCACACCTACCGTGAGTGCTTGGGCATGGAACCCGGTGCCGGAAGTATTGCTGTCGCTGCCGGAGGCAAGGATTCCGATCGTAAGGAAGATTGCCAGATACATAAATACCATCAGGAGATTGCGTTTGGTTATGATTAAAAATCCTTTAAATACTGTCATAACGTTCCCTCCTTATCATAAGAAATGAGAAGCTGATGCAAAGCAGGCACATGATTACAAGAATCAGGATACACCTGCGGTAGCGGGCGGCATCATCATAGACACTGAGGCAGTAGAATGCATCACTCAGTACGCTGGCAGGATTGATCCGGTTGATGACCGGGCAGTGCTGTTCGATCACATTTTTCATTCCGCCAAACATCAGGCCTGCAAGGAAACTTGGTAACAGTGTAACGAGTACACCGATTCCGGATTTGACACTGTAGGACAGTTTACCGGCACATCCGATCAGGATTCCGAGACAGATACCGATCAGGGTTCCCATAAACGTAATGAGAAGAAGTTTCGGAATGTCATGCCCAAGGCTGATATGAAGTACCTGGGTAAGGTAAAGTTCCAGGATCAGGATGTTGACGAAATGAATACTTTCCAGTACCAGCAGATCGCCGAGAATCAGGGAAAGTTTGTGGGTCGGTGTGATGCTGCGCCGTTCTCCGAGTGCACTTAAGTTCGCCTGAAGCTGAACCGTGGAATGGATGCTTAAGTAGACTCCGCTTAAGCAGGCAAATGCGATCAGTGCGAGAAAATAAGTCAGTGTCGGATCTAAGGAATGTCCGCCTAAGGACTTTTCTTTCACCAGTGTCTGGTAGTCGTTCAGAGATGCAAGGGCGTCCGAAAGCTTTTCCGGATGCTGTGTGGCAATATCCCGGATCATGTCAGCATTCTTTTCATAGCTCTCCAGAAGGGAAGACAGAATGCTCTGGTTAATGCCATTGGAAGCAATGGTAAGGGAAGGAACCGCCTTCACGTAATAGATGCCGGATATTTCCTCCCGCCGGAGCGCTTTTTTGGCAGCTTTTTCTGTTTTGTAAGAATGGATATCGATCATGTCCTGATCCGTTTCACTCAGAAATGTCAGGAAAGATGCTGCATTTGCGGAACTGCTGTCTACTGTGACGATGGCAACAGGAACCGGTTCCCAGACAGTCTCTCCGGTTCCTGCAAGACCGGTATTTCCAAAGGACACATAGAACAGGGTTCCAAGGATGAGCGGAAATGCGAGAGCCCAGAACATAGTAGAGCGGGAACGTATTGTCTGTAAGAACTGATATTTTAATAAATGTAACATAAAGTGTCCCTCCTTTAATCCCTGAGTTCTTTTCCTGTGATCTCAAGGAAGACATCATTGAGAGTCGGAAGCTCGGAGAAGACGCGTCCGAATGGAATGTCCTGTTCCTGCAGGTAATTCAGTACCCGGATCAGATTGTGTTTTGCACCGCTGCAGCGTAGGATCATTGTCTGATCTTTGTATGATAAGTCAAATACATGCGAAAGAGAGCGGATATCTGCCAGGTTGTTTTTCGTTAACGCAACTGCTTCGATCGTGATCGTCTCGCCGGTCTTGATCATTTCCTTTAATTCTTCGGTCGTGCCGGATGCGAGTACACGTCCGTGATCGATGATTGCAATACGGGTACAGATCTGTTCGACCTCTTCCATGTAGTGGGAAGTGTAGATAATAGTTGATCCCTGGCGGTTGAGCTCTACGATTCCTTCCAGAATTTTGTTACGGCTTTGAGGATCTACAGCAACGGTCGGTTCATCCATGATGATGAGTCTGGGCTTGTGGACAATGCCGCATGCGATATTCAGCCTTCGTAAGAGTCCGCCGGAGAGTTTCTTTGGGCGCATCTTACGGAAATCGGACAGACCGGTGAATGCGATGGCTTCTTCCACGAGTTCTTTACGTTTTTGTTTGTCTCTGATATAGAGTCCGCAGAAATAATCGATGTTTTCATAGACGGACATCTGTTCGAAGACGGCAACGTTCTGCATGACAACACCGATATCCTGCTTGATGTCGTAACTGTCCGGCTTCATGTCCTTTCCAAAGATCGTGATCGTTCCTTTGTCATATTTTAACAGTGCGAGCAAGCAGTTGATGGCGGTGGTTTTACCGGAACCGTTTGGCCCGAGCAGTCCGAAGATCTCGCCTTCTTCGATGTCGAGTGACAGGTGGTCAAGCGCTAACAGATCACCGTAACGTTTTACCAGATTTTCTATATGTACAAGCATAAGATTACCTCCTTGGTGAATGTATGTCAGTACCGCAGAAGAAATGGAAGATTACTTTCTGCGGTCATAACATTTGTTACTTGTAGTATAGCGAATGGCTGATTATAATGGTAGTGTCACAGGTCATAAGTTGAATGTGACAAATGTAATATAGTTATTGTTCACAGGTAGGAATTTTCTGAACTGAAAATTCCGTATGATACAGTAGTGGTTGTGGATTTTGCCAATTTTGAATGCGAAGCATTGGCAAAATCGTGTTACTGTTTGCACAACGTGTGAACAGTAACATAATATAGGAGAAAAGAATGAGAAAGATAACAGATGAAGGATTTTTGTTCCTTAACGGAGCAGGACTTCTGGTAACAGCGGAAACAGGAATTCCGGCGGTTATCGCTATTCTGCTTGCGTGTATCTATACCTGTGTGAATCTGGTAGGAGAAGAAAAGTATCTGCATTATATTATGACGATCACTTTCGTGGCAGCCGGAATTGTTTCCAAAGAAATGTGGATGTTTCTTCCGGTGGTTTTATATAATATGCTATGCTTTTATTCTCCGGTTTATATAGGGACTGTCGGTATAATCGTGGCCTGTGAGGCACCAGCGTTCCGGGAATATTACGGGATGGAAAAAGAGATGCTTATTGTTGCCGGGCTGGCAGCAGCAGTTCTGTTATATGGGCGGACCAGGAGGTTAAATGAATTGGAGCAGGAATATAAAAGGTCTAGAGATGACAGCAGAGAACTGACACTGATGCTGGAAAAGAAGAATCAGGATCTGTTGGAAAAGCAGGACACAGAAGTATATCTGGCCACACTGAAAGAACGGAATCGTATCGCCAGAGAGATCCATGACAATGTGGGACATATGCTGTCGCGGGCCATCCTGATGGTGGGAGCGTTAAAGACTGTTAATCAGGCTGAGAATATGAAAGTCCCGATGGAGCAGCTGGATCAGACGCTGAACGAAGCAATGACGAATGTAAGACAGAGCGTGCACGATCTGCATGATGAGTCGGTAAATTTAAAAGAAGTGATGGAATCGCTGGCAGAAGAATTCACTTTTTGTTCGGTACAGCTTACTTATGATATGGGATATGACATTCCAAAAGAGATCAAATACAGCTTTATAGCCATTACGAAAGAGGCACTGAATAACGTGATGCGCCACAGCAATGCAAATAAGGTGAAGATTTTGACAAGAGAACATCCCGGACTATATCAGCTGATTATAGAAGATAATGGAACGTCAGATGAGCGGATCCAGCCAGATGGAGACAGGGAAGAAAATACAGAAAGCAGCGGAATCGGGATCGAGAATATGAAAAAACGTGTCCGCATGCTGGGCGGAACCATGCAGATCCAGAAAGAAAATGGCTTCCGGATATTTATTACGGTTCCAAAAAATGAGGGAAAAAGATGAAGATAGTAATTGTAGATGACGATATCCTGGTATCCAGTGCGTTAAAGACAATCCTGGAGGCAGGAAGAGAAGTAGAAGTAACCGGTACCGGACAGGATGGAAAAGATGCCATCCGGTTATATGATGAACTGCTTCCGGATGTTCTTTTGATGGATATACGGATGAAGGACATGAACGGCCTGGACGCTGCAGAGCAGATTTTGAAAATGCATACGGATGCAAAGATTCTTTTGCTTACCACGTTTTCTGATGATGAGTACATTGTAAAAGCATTAAAATATGGTGTGAAGGGATATCTGCTAAAACAGGATTACGGCAGTATCCTTCCGGCACTGCAGGCGGTGCAGATGAATCAGACTGTATTCGGAACCGAGATTATGTCCCGAATTCCGGGACTGCTTCAGAAAGAGCAGAAAGAAAAAGAGCAGACATTTGACTGGAACAGTCACGGAATCGGAGAACGGGAACTGGAGATCACAGCACTGGTTGCCGAGGGACTCAGTAATAAAGAGATATCGGAGAAAGTCTGCTTAAGTGAAGGAACGGTCCGGAATTATATCAGCAATGTGCTCGAGAAACTGGAATTAAGAGATCGGACACAGCTTGCGGTGTATTATCTGCAGAGAAGCAGAAAATGCGATAAGAATAAATAGGAGCAGAGAAAAAATAAATGAAAGAAAAAAATAAATATACAAAAACAATCAACTGGAAGCAGTTCTACCGGAATGTATTCGCCCTGGTCATCCCGATCGCAATCCAGAATCTGATCAATGTCGGAGTCACGGCAACGGATGTGATCATGCTCGGAAAAGTCGGAGAGAAAGTATTATCCGGAGCATCCCTTGCAGGACAGATCCAGTATATCATGACACTGATTTTTTACGGAGTGACCTCCGGAGCAACCGTTCTGACGGCGCAGTACTGGGGAAAGAAAGATACCAGAACGATAGAAAAAGTTCTGGGTATGGGATTAAGTGCCGGACTTATCGTTGCAGTAGTATTCGCAGCAGCAGCCCTTGGCATGCCGGAGACACTGATGCGGATCTATACTTCTGATCCGGAAGTTATTGCAGAAGGAGTAAAGTATTTAAGAATCGTAGGGTTTTCCTATGTGTTTATGGCAGTGACACAGGTTTACTTAAATATTATGCGTAGTATTGAACGGGTTATGGTAGCCACGTTCATTTACCTGATCTCGCTGCTTATGAATATTGTGGTAAATGCAGTCCTGATCTTCGGGCTTCTCGGATTTCCGGTAATGGGAGTCAGAGGTGCGGCAATCGGTACATTGTGCGCCAGAGCAGCCGAGACGGTGATGGTTCTCGCTTACGCTGTCTTTCGAAATAAAGTAGTAAGGATCCGGCTTAAAGATATGGTGAAGATCGATAAAGTTTTGTTAAAAGATTTTGCGGTCTATTCCATGCCGGTGGTATTAAATGAACTGATGTGGGGACTGGGAACATCGGCGAATACGGCGGTGATCGGGCATCTTGGAAGTGCAGCAGTGGCAGCCAACTCGGTGGCACAGGTGGCAAGACAGCTGGCAACGGTCGTAACATTTGGGATTTCCCATGCAACGGCGATCTATCTTGGTAAGACGATCGGGGAAGGAAAAATGGAGCTGGCAAAAGCATACGGAAAACGTTTCGTCTGGTTAAGTCTGATTCTGGGAATCCTTGGCGGTGTGCTGATACTGATCTCGGCACCGATTGCCAATGCAAATCTGGCACTGACCGGACCGGCAAAGAATTATTTGAGTTTCATGTTCTTCGTTATGTCGTATTTTACTGTGGCACAGGCATTTAATACCACAATGGTAGTGGGGGTATTCCGCGCAGGCGGAGATACGAAATTCGGATTGATCATGGATGTATCGACGATGTGGGGATTCTCCATTTTACTCGGGGCAGTGGCGGCATTTATTTTGCATGCCAGTGTGCCGGTCGTCTATGTTATACTGATGAGTGATGAACTGATCAAAGTACCGATTACTTTAAAGCGGTATTTGACATACAAGTGGCTGAGAGATGTCACAAGGGAACAAAAAGAACTGGAGGAAATGTAAAATGATCGTATTAAGCAAGGAGCAGATTGAAAAAATGGTCAATCCGGATCAGATGATGGATCAGATCGAAGAGGCATACCGAATCTATGGATCAGGCGAGTTCTATATGCCGCCAAGACCAACGGTAGAACATGAAAATAAGCAGCTCATGTATATGCCATGTTACACAAAGGATATTATCGGGACAAAGATCTTGTCGATCTTTCCGGAGAATTCCAAACTGGGACTGCCGTCGATTGATGGTATCGTGTTACTGAATGATTATACGACTGGTGCGCCGCTTGCCGTTATGGACGGGCAGTCGGTAACCGCATGGAGAACCGGAGCTGTCGGTGGTGTGGGAATCCGCCATCTGTCAAGAAAGGACTGCCATACGGTTGGAATCATCGGAGCAGGAATGCAGGGATTCCATCAGGCAGTGTATGCATGTGCCGCAAGAGATATCCATACCGTATATGTATTTAATCACAGCAACCGTGATCTGACAGATTATCTGGAAAGACTGAAAAAAGCTATTGATAAGGAAGACGTAAAGGTAGTACAATGTAAAGCAGTGGAAGAGCTTGTACGAAACAGTGATATCATCTGTACAACAACTCCTTCTACCACACCTGTTCTTCCGGATGACAAAGATCTTCTGAGAGGAAAATGCATCATTGCGATCGGCTCGTATATGCCGGAGATGAGGGAAATCCCGGATGCAGTACTGGAACTGGTGGACAATGTATACATTGAACTGCCATATGCATGTGAGGAAAGCGGGGATCTAAGCCAGCCTCTGGCAAGTGGAAAACTTACAAAAGACCGCGTAAAACTGATGCATGAATATCTCGTATCGGGGGAAAAAGAGATCAAAGAAGGTCAGACAACATATTTCAAATCGGTTGGAATGGGATTATTTGATGTGTGTATCGCACAGAAATTATATGAAGTAGCAAAGGAGAAATAACATTATGAAAATCGTAGCAACAGAAAAAGCACCAAAGGCACTCGGACCATACTCACAGGGATATGTACACAACGGAGTACTGTATACAGCAGGACAGATCGCGATCAATCCTGAAGTGAATGATGTAGAAGCAACTACAATCGAAGCACAGACAGAGCAGGTATGCAAGAACTTAGGAGAAGTCTTAAAAGAAGCAGGAACATCATTTGACAACGTATTAAAGACAACATGCTTCCTTGCAGATATGAGTGACTTTGCAGCATTCAACGAAGTATATGGAAAATACTTTACATCAAAACCGGCAAGAAGCTGTGTTGCAGTAAAGACACTTCCAAAGGGAGTTCTGTGTGAAGTTGAACTTATTGCGGCTGTAGAGGAGTAAGACAAATGGCAGAAGAGCAGAAAAACGGCTGCAGCCCGTCCGATTGTGCAGGCTGTTCCCATGCAGGTGAATGTGGAAGCAAACCGCAGAGTCTGATCAAACCGGAAAATAAGAAATCACACATCAACCATGTGATCGCAGTTGTCAGCGGAAAAGGCGGTGTTGGAAAATCCATGGTCACAGCGTCCCTTGCAAGACTGATGAAAGAACAGGGATTTTCTGTAGGTATCATGGATGCTGATATCACAGGTCCATCTATTCCGAAGATGTATGGAATCCATGAGAAAGCAAAAGGTGACGGAGAAAATATTTTCCCATGTGAAGCAAAAGATGGAACGAAGATCATGTCCATCAACCTTTTACTTCCGGAAGAAGATGATCCGGTCATCTGGAGAGGTCCGGTCATCTCAGGTGTTGTCACACAGTTCTGGACAGATGTAGCATGGGGAGAACTGGATTATCTCTTCGTAGACATGCCGCCTGGAACCGGTGATGTACCGCTTACTGTATTCCAGTCTCTTCCGGTAGAAGGCATCGTGATCGTAACTTCCCCGCAGGATCTGGTACGCATGATCGTAAAGAAAGCCTACAATATGGCAGGACAGATGGATATTCCGGTACTCGGAATCGTCGAGAACTACAGTTATCTGGTATGTCCGGACTGCGGACGTAAGATCTCCGTATTCGGCGAGAGCCACATCGACGAAGTGGCAGAAGAACTCGGCGTTCCGGTCATCGGAAAGATGCCGATCGATGCAAGCCTTGCAGAGGCAGTGGAGAATGAGAACTTTGCTGAAGTAAGCAATGATTATCTTGCGGATGCGGTGAATAAGCTTTAGAGGATACCATTTTTGTGATAAAAAATTAACTTATGGATTTACTGTTGACTTAGAGAAGATAACCTGTTATGCTAATTGCATAGTTGATAGATGAATTTGTGAGATATCTATGTATAAAGTGCATAAATGGAATAAACCATATCATTCAGGCAAGATGTGAAGAATGAAGCAAAGATGCTATGCAGCATAGAAGCCGAAGGGGCATGCAGAAACTCTCAGGTAAAAGGAACGAATTCGGACGACGCTCTGGAGAACAATTAGAATTGTACCGAAGAAGTAATCTTTCAGGTAAAAGGACAGAGGCAGACAAAAAACACTTTTGAGAAAAAAGTATTTTTTGCCTGCTTTTTTAATGCCTAAAATGGGGAATGGGCATGGAAAGCAGGCAGATTCCGAAGGAGGTAAAACAAAAATGAACAGAATCGAAGATGTAACAAACTACATCACAGAATGTGACAAAGAAGTTGGGGAAGCACTTTCATTAGAGCTTGGCAGACAGAGAAGAAATCTGGAGCTGATCGCATCCGAAAATATCGTAAGTCCGGCAGTTATGCTGGCAATGGGAACTGTACCAACCAATAAATATGCGGAAGGTTATCCGGGAAAGAGATATTACGGCGGATGTGAAGATGTAGACATTCTGGAGAATCTGGCAATCGAAAGAGCAAAAGAACTGTTCGGATGTGAACATGCATGTGTACAGCCGCATTCAGGAGCCAATGCCAATACCGCAGTGTATCAGGCACTTCTGGAGCCAGGTGACACGGTTATGGGATTGAATCTTGCACACGGCGGACATCTGACACATGGTTCACCGGTGAATTTATCCGGAATCTTATATCATTTCGTACCATACAATGTGAACGACGATGGATATCTGGATTATGATGAGATCCGTAAGACTGCACAGGAATGCAAACCAAAGATGATCGTTGCAGGCGCATCCGCATATCCGAGAGAGATCCGGTTTGATATCTTTGAAGATATCGCAAAGGAGGTCGGAGCATATCTGTTTGTAGATATGGCACACATCGCAGGACTTGTGGCAGCGGGACTGCACCAGAGTCCGGTTCCATATGCAGATGTTGTAACCACAACTACACATAAGACACTCAGAGGTCCGAGAGGCGGTATGATCATGTGTAAAGAAAAATATGCAAAAGCGATCAACAAAGCCATTTTCCCAGGAACACAGGGAGGACCGCTGATGCATATTATCGCCGCAAAGGCCATCTGTTTCGGAGAAGCTTTAAAACCGGAGTTCAAAGAATATCAGCAGCAGGTGATCAAAAATGCGAAAGCACTTGCACAGGCAATGATCGACGAAGGATTCAATCTGGTAAGTGGCGGAACAGACAATCATCTGATGTTAGTGGATCTGCAGAATATGAACATCACAGGAAAAGAACTGCAGAACAGACTGGATGAGGTCTATATCACAGTTAATAAAAATGCAGTGCCGAACGATCCGGCAAGCCCGTTTGTGACAAGCGGAATCCGTATCGGAACACCGGCAGTGACAACGAGAGGTCTGAAAGAAGAAGATATGAAGACCATCGCAAAACTGATCAAGATGACGGTTACAGATTTTGATACAAAAGCAGATGAGATCCGTGAAGCAGTAAATGAAATCTGTGGCAAGTATCCACTTTATAACTAGGAGGTATTAGCAATGGAATTAAAGACTCCACTTTATGATGCACATGTTAAAGCCGGTGGAAAGATTGTAGAATTTGGGGGATATCTTCTTCCGGTACAGTACGAAACAGGTGTGATCAAAGAACATATGGCAGTACGTACACAGGCAGGACTTTTCGATGTCTCACATATGGGAGAAGTGTTATGTGAAGGGAAAGATGCGCTGGCGAATCTGAACCAGATCCTGACGAATGATTTTACCAATATGGTAGACGGACAGGCAAGATACAGCCCGATGTGTAATGAACACGGTGGGACAGTAGATGACCTGATCGTATATAAGAAATCTGATGAACACTACTTTATCGTTGTAAACGCAGCAAATAAAGACAAAGATTATCAGTGGATGTTACGCCATCAGTTTGGCGAAGTAACATTTAAAGATGTATCATCCGAGTATGCACAGCTTGCACTGCAGGGACCGAAAGCAATGGAGATCCTTAAGAAGCTGACCGCAGAAGAGAATATTCCGGAGAAATATTATCACGCAGTATTTGATGCTGAAGTTGCCGGAATCCCATGTATCGTTTCCAAGACAGGATACACAGGTGAAGATGGTGTAGAACTGTATCTGGCAAGTGAGAAAGCAGAAGAGATGTGGGATGCATTGTTAGAGGCAGGAAAGGAAGATGGACTCGTTCCTTGCGGACTGGGTGCAAGAGACACACTCCGTATGGAGGCAGCAATGCCATTATATGGACATGAGATGAACGATGATATCACTCCGCTTGAGACCGGACTGAAGTTCGCAGTGAAGATGGCGAAAAATGATTTTATTGGGAAATCAGCTTTAGAGGAGAAGGGGACTCCATCCATCAAACGAATCGGTCTTAAGGTAACAGGAAGAGGAATCATCCGTGAACATCAGGATGTATATGTAGGCGATAAGAAAATCGGACATACAACAAGTGGAACACATTGTCCGTATCTTGGATATCCAATCGCAATGGCACTCGTTGATGCTGATTCTGTAAAAATTGGGGATACAGTAGAGGCAGATGTGCGAGGAAGAAGAGTAGCAGCAGAGGTGGTTGCACTTCCGTTTTATAAAAGAGAGAAATAAAAAGATATAATAAAAAGATATAAAGGAGAAAAATATCATGATTTTAAAAGAAGAATTAAAATATTCAAAATCACACGAATGGATAGCATTAGACGGAGATACAGCAGTTGTAGGACTGACAGATTATGCACAGTCAGAACTTGGAGATCTGGTATTTGTTAACCTTCCAGAAGTAGGAGATACTGTAGAAGCAGGTGAAGTGTTCGGTGATGTAGAATCTGTGAAAGCAGTGTCAGATGTCTATTCACCGGTAACCGGAGAAGTAACAGAAATCAACGAAGAACTCTTAGATACACCGGAACTGGTCAATGATGATGCCTATAAAGCATGGTTTATCAAAGTAAAAGACGTATCAGCAACGGAAGAACTTTTAACTGCAGATGAATACAAAGCATTTGTGGAAAGCGAGCAGGAATAAACCAAACTCATTGAAAAAGGCGGTGAAAAAGCGATGGGAAGCTATGTACCGAATACGTTAGAAGAACGGAAAAAAATGCTTCAGGAAATCGGCTATTCGTCCATTGAGGACTTATTTGCACATATTCCGGAAGAAGTAAAACTAAAAGGGGAACTGAATATTCCGAAAGGAAAGACAGAGTTTGAAGTACGGCGTGAGATGGAACAGATTGCGGAAAAGAACCAGGTGTTCCGGACAATCTTCCGCGGAGCCGGAGCTTACAGACATTTTATCCCGGCCATGGTAAAAAATGTGACATCCAAAGAAAATCTGCTGACGGCATATACGCCATATCAGGCAGAAATCAGTCAGGGAATCTTACAGTCAATCTTCGAATATCAGACGATGATCTGTGATCTGACCGGAATGGATGTATCCAATGCCTCTGTATATGACGGTGCAACTGCAGCGGCAGAAGGTGTTGCAATGTGTCAGGAAAGAAAGAAACATAAAGCGTTGATATCAGGAACTGTTCCGCCATATGTACTGGAAGTGGTAGAGACCTACTGCTTTGGAAATGGAATGGAACTGGAAGTTATTCCGGAAAAAGACGGACTGACGGATAAAGAATATTTAAAGGAACACATCGATGCACAGACTGCATGCGTATATATCCAGCATCCGAATTATTACGGTAATCTGGAAGATGCAGAAGAGATCGGTGAGATCGTACACGGTGCAGGAGCAAAATATGTGATGGGTGTGAACCCGATTTCACTTGGAGTGATAAAGACTCCTGCAGAATATGGAGCAGATGTGGCAGTTGGTGAAGGACAGCCGCTTGGGCTTTCACTTGGATTCGGAGGTCCTTATCTCGGATTCATGGCAAGTAAGGAAGCAATGATGAGAAAGCTTCCTGGAAGAATTGTCGGTGAGACAGTCGATCATAACGGAAAGACCGGATATGTATTGACACTTCAGGCAAGAGAACAGCATATTCGGAGAGAAAAAGCATCCAGCAATATCTGTTCGAACCAGGCACTTTGTGCACTGGCAGTCGGAGTCTATCTTGCAACAATGGGAAATGAAGGTGTCAGACAGGCTGCGGTACTTTGCACTTCTAAGGCACATTACCTTGCAGAAGAACTGCAAAAAATAGGATATAAGATTTGTAACAAGGCAGAATTCTTCCATGAATTTGTGACAGAATCTGCAATACCGGCAGAACAGATATTAAAAGCACTTGAAGACAAGGGAATCCTTGGCGGATATCCACTGGATGAGCATCATATTCTGTGGTGCTGTACGGAAGTTAATACAAAAGAAGAGATGGATCAGGTGATCCAGATCTTAAAGGAGGTGCCGGCATGTTAGTATTTGAAAAAAGCAGACCGGGAAGAGGATGTGATCTGTTACCGGCATCGGATGTAGAGATTTATTTACCTGAGGAAAAAGATAAAAGAGAAGTGCCGCTTCATCTTCCTGAACTTTCAGAAGGAGAACTGAGCAGACATTATACAGAACTTGCAAAGAAATCACATGGAGTGAATGACGGATTCTATCCACTTGGATCATGTACGATGAAGTATAATCCGAGGATCAATGAAGATATGGCTTCACTGCCTGGATTTACAGAAATCCACCCGTTACAGCCGGAGCATACCGTACAGGGATGTCTGGAGGTTATCGGGGAGATTGAGAATTCCCTTTGTGAGATCACGGGAATGGATCGTATGACGTTACAGCCGGCAGCAGGAGCGCACGGAGAATTTACGGGACTTCTTCTGATCAAAGCTTATCATGAGAGCAGAAATGATGAGAAGAGAACAAAGATCCTGGTACCGGATTCTGCACATGGAACGAATCCGGCAAGTGCGGCAATGGCAGGATATAAGGTTGTCAGTATTCCGTCTGCACCGGATGGAGGTGTAGATATTGAAAAGTTAAGAGAGGCAGCAGGAGATGATGTAGCAGGATTGATGCTTACCAATCCGAACACAGTTGGTCTCTTTGATAAGAACATTCTGGAGATTACGAATATCATTCATGAATGCGGCGGCCTTTGCTATTATGACGGGGCAAACTTAAATGCAGTCATGGGTACGGTACGCCCTGGAGATATGGGATTTGATGTGATCCATCTGAATCTTCATAAGACATTCTCCACACCACATGGCGGCGGAGGACCGGGAAGCGGACCGGTCGGATGTAAGGAAATGTTGTCTGATTTCTTACCATCATATTTGGTGGAAGGGGAAGAAACATTACATCTGGAGAAACCGGAAAATAGTATCGGTGAGATGAAGAGCTTCTACGGTAACTTCCTTGTAGTGGTAAAAGCACTGACTTATATCAAGACACTCGGAAGAGAGGGTATTCCGGAGGCAAGTCAGAATGCAGTACTGAATGCCAACTATATGATGAATAAGTTAAAAGATCTGTATCCGATGGCATATGATGAAATCTGCATGCATGAGTTTGTCATGAGCCTTGCAGACCTGAAAAAGAAGACAGGTATTTCAGCAATGGATATTGCGAAAGGTCTCTTGGATGACGGTATTCACCCACCTACAATGTACTTCCCGTTGATCGTGGATGAAGCACTGATGGTTGAGCCGACAGAGACAGAATCGAAAGAAACACTGGACGATGCAATCGCGGTATTCCGCAAATTATATGAACTGGCAGAGACAGATCCTGAAAAGTTACATCAGGCACCTGTGACAACTCCGGTTACAAGACTGGATGAGGTCAATGCGGCAAGGCATCCACATCTGAGATATGAGTTTTAAGGGAAAGTAAAGAGAGGAACAGTTATGGTCACAAAGCTTACATATATAGAAAGCGATCAGGTGAACCCATATAAGAATCTTGCAGTGGAGGAGTATTTACTCCTCCACTGTGAGGATAAAGAGTGTATTTTGTATCTCTGGCAGAATCAGAATACCGTTGTAATCGGGCGTAACCAGAACGCATGGAAAGAATGTAAAGTTACAAAATTAGAAGAAGAGAATGGTCATCTTGCGAGAAGACTTTCCGGTGGCGGAGCAGTCTATCATGATCTGGGAAATCTGAACTTTACATTTTTGGTAAATAAAGATGAATACAGTCTGGAAAAGCAGTTACAGGTAATCATAAATGCAATGGGACGGTTGGGATTGAAAGCAGAAAAATCCGGAAGAAACGACATCCTGATCGATGGAAAGAAATTCTCCGGTAATGCATTTTATGAGCAGGAAAAACACTGCTATCATCACGGAACCATTATGGTAGATGTAAACAAGGAAATACTGTCCCGATATCTGACCGTATCCAAAGATAAGTTAAAATCCAAAGGTGTGGATTCTGTGAAATCCAGAGTGACAAATCTGAGGGAATATCTTCCGGAACTGACGCTGGAAGAGTTAAAGAAGGCACTTCGCGAATCTTTTGAAGAGGTTTATAATCTGAAATCGGAAGAAAAGAAGATGGAAGATCTGGATGCAGATGAGGTTGAAGAAAAGAAGGCACATTTTTCATCCTGGAAATGGCTGTACGGAAGAAAACTGGACTTCCAGTACGAGCTGAGTCACAGATTTGCATGGGGCGGGATTACTATGCAGTTTCAGGTAGAAGCAGGAAAGATCAAGGATGTGGAAGTCTATTCCGATGCGCTGAACATTGAACTGGCGGAGGCAATTCCAAAGTTCTTAAAAGGAATCAAATACCGAAAAGAAACCATGTGTGTGCAGCTTGGATTATTCTGGTCGAAGGATGAGAATGTCGAAAATATGATGAATGATGTGATTGCCTGGATTCAGGAAGCAGATTTGTAAGAATGATAAGAACACCTTGTAAAGATTACAGATTTTACAGGAGGAAAATGAAATGAGCGGAAAATATGATGTTGTGGTAATCGGTGCCGGACCGGGGGGATATGTGGCTGCGATCAAAGCTGCAAAGCTCGGGCTTAAAACGGCAATTATAGAAGAACGAAGAGCCGGTGGAACCTGTCTGAATCGTGGATGTATCCCGGCAAAAGCAATGATCCATGCATCTTCGTTATACAGAGAAATGCAGGATGCAGAACGGTTCGGAGTATCAGCTTCGGATGTAACATATGATTACGGAAAAATTGTTGCCTATAAAGAAGAAACAACAGACAAACTGGTGCAGGGAGTCGAGCAGCTTCTAAAGGCAAATGGCGTAGACGTATACAATGGAAAAGGTACGCTTCTGGAAGAAAAGAAAGTGAGGATCCAGAAAGGACAGGAAGACGTTGTGATAGAAGGGGAAAATATTATCCTTGCCAGCGGTTCCAAACCATTAATACTTCCAATTCCTGGAATGGATAGTGAAAGAGTCCTGACCAGTGATGCACTCTTTGCGATGAAAGAAGCTCCGAAGAGTCTGATCATCATCGGAGGCGGTGTTATCAGTGTGGAATTTGCCACAGTATACGCGAACCTTGGATGCAAGATTACAATCCTGGAAGCAATGCCAAAGTTAGT
>CAKRCY010000037.1:0-23904 GCA_934309195.1 uncultured Dorea sp. | reverse complement strand
ACCATTAGTCACCCGATTGTGCTAAGGTGAGAGTGGATACTCTACTTTCTTTTTTGCCTTACGCAACATATAATTTATCACATTATTTTTCTTATGTCAACTGTTTTTTCTTTCTTTTTGCATTTCTTTTTTTATTCCTGATAATTCAGTCTTTATTCCACAATCCAGCTTTCCAGATTCTGTGCCCCGGCGTACTTTTCCAGATATTTTCTTCCATATTCCAATGCTTTTTCAAGATCATCATTTCCTGAAAATGAATAGATCAATGTCAATACTTCTGTCACATTCTCCGTGATCATTGCACGCTCCGAATCGCTGGTTGAACTTCCAATGGCTCCGTCTTTGTCTGCGAGCACCGGAAGTGCATCGATCTTGATCTCGTCTTTTCCGATTCCCTTATAAGTCTCTCCTTTCTGTCCGATCCGGAATACCAGTTCTTCTGATATCTGAGATACGTCATAAGACCCAACCGAAAATCCCGATTCGATGGAAATCAGGTTATTGACATCCACAACAGTATTGACTTCATACAATCCCTTTCCCTGTCCGATTCGGCGGATCAGTGCCTCGGAAGACACACGGTATCTGCTCGGATCCTTTCCGAATGCTTTATATGCTGCCCTGGATTCTTTCACGTTTGGAATATCATTGATTCCGTTGTCAAAAATAGCATCTCTTGTCTTTTTGAAAATGTCTTTCTTCAGATATTTCCACAGTTCTTCGTTCTTCTTTTCCACTTTCACCCGGTACTGCAGGCATCCCACTCTGGTATCCGGCCAGATTTCTTTCATCGTTTTATCAATTGTCAGGTGTTTCATATATATCGCTCTCCTGTATTATAAAGTATCGAATCATCGTTCGGGCAAACCGTAAGAAATGTGCTTTGAGAATTTCCCGCATAAATATAAGAAAAGATGACAATCTGCCCGTAAGCTTCTTGTCATCTTTGACTCTTCTTTATGCTGCTTTTGTTCTATTTCACAGTATATTAAGCATGCTTTTCTAGGCGAAAAGACTTGTTGCTCCATATATTGCTACTACTGCAACGATTCCCCATCCGATGATACTTAACATACTCTACACCTCCTCAGGATGATTTATTTCTCTCTTTCTGATTTTAGTATAGAGCATAATTATGCATTTGTTAAATGAAGCTTTTGTATGTTACTATTAGTATTCTTAATATTTCTATGTATCTATCTGTGATCTGCCATGCATACAATGGCGATCATTCCAGAGCCTGTATGACCTCCGATCACAGGGCCGAGATTGTTCATCATGACATTGGTCACACCCATTTTTTTATGGACGAGTTCTGCAACATAAGCCGCATCTTCCGGACAATTACCATGCGGGATCATCACCATATCCGGCATCTTTCCTTCGCATGCTTCAACCGCCATATCCACGATCTTATTCATGCCCTTCTTTCTGCCCCGCTCTTTCCTGATGATCTGAAGCTTTCCTTCATTATCCAGACAAATGATCGGCTTGATCTGTACCATCGTCCCGATCACCGCTGCCGTCTTCGAGATACGTCCGCCTTTCTGCAGATGATTCAGATCCTCTACCATGAAGAAATGGCAGACTTTTAATTTATTGTCTTCCACCCACTGCGCAACTTCTTCCAGGCTCCTGCCTTCTTTCTGAAGTTCCAGTGCCTTATAATCAAGCAGACCTTCTCCCATGCTTGCGCAGAGTGTATCGATCACAACAATCTTTCTCTCCGGATATTTTTCGCGCAGCTCCTCTGCCGCTATACACATACTGTTATATGTACCACTAAGTCCTGATGTAAAGCTCAGATGCAAAATATCTTTTCCGCTTTTCAGGATCGGTTCCAGAATATCTATTGCAGTCTGCGGGCTTGGCTGTGAAGTCACTGCCATCTCTCCGGCCTCTAACATACCATAGAATTCTTCTGCTGTCAGATCATACATATCACGGTAAGTCTTTCCACCGATCGTACAGTTCAGCGGGACTACCGGTATCTCTCTTTCCCATACCCAGTCTTTTGGCAGATCAGATGTACTGTTGATCGTTATTACATATTCACTCATATCGGAAACCTCCTCATCCTCAAGTCCCTTTCATCTTACCATTGTCTTACATATTACGCAAAACTTTTTTTACAGTAACGATAAATACTACACTGGTTGTCAGGACCGATATCACATCCGCAACCGGTTCTGCGCGGTAGATTCCCATCACGCCCATGAATTTCGGCAGGATGATTGCAAGTGGAATCAACAGAATAATCTTTCTTAAAAGCGCAATGAATAACGATACTTTTGCCTGCCCAAGCGAAATGAATGATGTCTGGCACGCACACTGGATTCCGAAGATGGATATTCCAAGGAAATATACCGGCATAACCTTGCACGTCAGTTCCAGAAGTTCCTTATTATCCGTAAACAGCCCCGTATATATCTGCGGTGCAAAGATTGCCACTCCTGCAAGCAGCAGCGTTCCTGTCAGACAGACCAGGATCATTCTTTTCATCGTTGCTTTCACACGTTCCTTATTCCCTGCACCATAATTATAGCTGATGATCGGCTGTATCCCCTGTGTGATCCCCTGCACCGGAATTGTGATCATCTGCATGACACTCATAAGGATCGACATGGAGCCTACATACAGATCTCCTCCATATCTCTGCAGTCCCGTATTCAGTGTGATCGTTACCAGACTTTCCGTACTCTGCATAATAAACGGTGAGATTCCGAGTCCTGTGATCATCTTGATTACATCTTTTTTCAAATGCATATTTTTCAGTGTAAGACGCATCACGCTTTTTTCCGAAACCAGGAAATGTACCACCCATATTGCACTGACTGCCTGCGACAGAACCGTTGCAACAGCTGCTCCGCGCACACCCATATGCAGTACAAAGATGAATAACGGATCCAGGCAGATATTTAATACCGCTCCGATCAGAACGGATAACATTGCAATCTTCGCCTCCCCCTGTCCACTGATGTAAGCATTCAGTCCAAGTGCCAGTTGTACGAAGATGGTTCCGATCAGATAGATCGATATGTAATCTCTAGCATAGACAATCGTTGCATTACTGGCTCCAAACGCATATAGGACCGGTGTCTTGAATATCGAAAAGAATGCCGTCAGGATTACAGAAAAGAGTACCAGGAGTCCCGCAGAATTTCCCAGAATCTGTTCTGCCCTCTGTCTGTTCTGTTTTCCCAGCTGAATAGAAGCAAGCGGTGCCCCGCCCATTCCCGCAAATGCACTGAATGCCGAGATCATCGTCAGGATTGGAAATGTAACCCCGACACCGGTCAGTGCTACATTTCCGTATTCCTGGATATGACCTATATACATTCTGTCTACTATATTATAAAGCACATTGATAAGCTGTGCCGCCACAGAAGGAAGTGCCAGAGAAAACATCAGTTTTCCCAGTGGTGCACTTCCGAGTCTTTCGTCTCTGTGATTCATTTCTATCTCTGCCTTTCTCTTGTATACTTATTATCCCATTTTCCTGTAATGGTTGTTTTTCACACACGGTTATTTCAGACTCACATGAAGATAACTTCTTCCGGAAAGTGTTTTATTAAAGCAGATACTGCATACCACCAGAACACATCCCATTACAAATCCCCACCCGTTGAATAACGTCGTCAATATCAGCAGTGCCAGACGCATGAACTTCAGCGCATAGCCAAGTTCAAAATTCGGCTGTGTATAATTTGCAACTGCAACAAACGCCATATAGAGCATTACTTCGGAATTGAACCATCCCGATTCCACCGAAAATTCTCCCATGACAAGACCAGCGATCACACTGAGCGGTGTACTTAACATACTCGGAGTGTTCAGGGCCGCCAGGCGCAGACCGTCAATTGCCACTTCCAGCATCAGAAGCTGATAGATCAACGGAATATTCACCGTATCCTTCACCGCTACAAAGGCAAATACTTTCGGCAGCCAGTTCGGATTCTGCATAAAAAGCAGAAAGACCGGCGTCAGGAATATCGTCATCAGATTGATCAGTGTTCTGGATATCTTCAGATAGACACTGGTCAATGTCGGAAAGTAATAGTCATTTGCCTCTTCGATCATATCAAAGACCGATGTCGGAAGTATCATCGCAGACGGTGAATTATCAACCAGGATCACCACTTTCCCTTCCAGCAGACATGCCGATGCCGTATCCGGCCGTTCGGTGAATTTAAACTTCGGAAACGGATTATACCACTTCCGCTTAAACAGGCATTCCGCCAGGCTCTGCTGGTTCATCCGCAGATCATCTGTATCTATGCTCTGAATCTTATCACGCACATTTTTCAGTAATGCCTTATCTGCCCGGTCACCCATGTAGCAGAGCGCCACATCTGTTCTGGAACTGTCCCCTACCTCCATCATCTCCATGATCAGCGCCGGATGCCGGATTCTTCTTCGCATCATTGCCGTGTTATATACGATTGTCTCTACAAAGCCATCTCTGGATCCCCGTAGTGACTTGTCTTTATCCGGCTCTTCTACATTTCTTGCCGGATACGTCCTGCAGTCGATCACAATACATGCCCTGTATCCGTCAATAAATACGCATGTTTCTCCCGACAGCAGACTTTTCAATATCTGATCAAAATCAAACATGACATCTACTCCTGCATAAGGAATACATGCATCTGCGAACTTCCATATATCCTCCGGCATGTCTTCTTCTTTTACTTTCAGAAGTGCATCCATGATCTTCAGCATTGTCTCTTCACTTGTAAAACCATTTACATAATAAAAAGAAGAAACCCTCCCTCCGATCAGCAGATCCCTCTGGATGAGGTCAAAGCTTTCCCGGATCGGGAGCGTTGCGTTCATATATGCTACATTTTCTTCTCTTGTCTTAAAAACCGGGATTTCCTGACGCGTCATCTTCTTACCACCTCTTACATACATAGACTGTATGTTCCAGTATGTCCCGTTTTTTTCATTCTTATACAAAAATGGAATACTTCTCTTTTCAGTTATTTCGTCGTGCTGCCAAATCCGCCGTTACGGACTTCTTCCACATCATCATCAACCGTAATCCCATATTCCATGAAAATCCCCTGCATAAATCCTGTTCCTGCCGGGATCTCCACTGTTTTTCCTTCTTTTGTATCATTCGTGATCTTGGCGAAAATGTGTCCTTCATTGTCCGAATTATAGTAATCACTGTCGATGATTCCTACTGTATTATTCAACTGCAGGCGGAATTTGAATCCAAGTCCACTTCTCGGATAACACTGAAGCACCCAGTTTTCTTCCATCTTCGCACGGATTCCTGTTGGGATCTTCGCTGTCTCTCCCGGTTTTAATGTGATTGCCAGCGGCGCATAAAAATCGTATCCTGCCGATCCTTTTGTCGCACGTTTTGGAAGTTTCAATGCATCATAGATACTACGGATGACTTCATCGGAGTCCTGTCCGACGGCATCCAGATATCCTTCTTTAAACTGTTCAAAGCTTACTTTTTCAAATTTTGCGATTTTCTTTGCCATGTATATATCCTCTTTTCTATTATTTTCTCTGTCCCTTAAACTACAAAAACACAGCCTTTAAAGCTGTGCTTTTGTTCCGGCATATCCAGTATAACATCTTTTAGTTGCCACACTCAATACTGATTTCATTAAATAACGTCAGGATATCGTCTACCGACATCTTATCTTTTTCTTCTCCCTTTTTATCCAGGATTGCATTTCCCTGATGCATCATCACCAGGCGGTTACCATATTCGATCGCATATCTCAAATTATGTGTAACCATGATCGTTGTAAGATTCTTCTCTTTCACGATTTTATCTGTCAGTTCCATGATCAGTTCTGCCGTCTTCGGATCCAGTGCCGCTGTATGTTCATCCAGGATCAGAAACTCGATCGGTGTCATGGTAGACATCAGAAGTGCCATTGCCTGGCGCTGCCCGCCGGACAATGCGCCGACTTTTACATCCATCTTATCTTCCAGTCCCAGTCCAAGCTGGCTTAACTGCTCCCGGTAATAATCTATCCTTGCTTTGTTCGTTCCTCTGGAAAGACCGAATACCTTTCCTTTATTGTCTGCCAGAGACATATTTTCCAAAATAGTCATGGCCGGACACGTTCCCATTGCCGGGTTCTGATAGACACGGCCGATTCTTTGGTTTCTCTTATATTCTTTCTGTTTTGTGATATCAGATCCATTGATCAGGATCTGTCCACCCTCCACTGGGATACTTCCGCAGATAATATTCAACATGGAAGTTTTTCCGGAACCATTACTTCCTACGACAGAGACGAATTCTCCTTTGTCGATCGTCAGGTTGAAGTCCTGGAATAAGCACATCTCATTCACGGTACCCGGATTATAATATTTATGAATTCCTTTTAACTCAAGCATTGGTGTTCACCTTCTTCTTTCTATCCATACTGATGATAAGCACAACCAGAAACAATACTGCCGTTACCAGTTTCATGGCCTGCGGATCGAAATTACGGAGTGCGACTGCAACGCATGCTTTATAAATAACCGATCCGATCAGGACTGCTGTCGTTGTGCGCAGCAGTGTCAGCTTACGGAAAATACTGGTTCCGATAATTACACTTGCCAGTCCGATGACCATAGCTCCGGTTCCCATAGAAATTTCAAATACTCTCTCTTCCTGTGCAAATATACATCCGGCCAATGCTACCAGACCATTTGAAATTGCAAGTCCGAGGATCTTGATATTGCCCTTGTCTTTTGCGAGAGATACAACCAGTACATCGTTATCCCCAACGGCTCTTAACAGGAATCCGGACTTCGTATTCAGATAGAGATCAAGCAATACTTTACAGATCAATGCAAGCACCAGAACGATGATCAATGTCGCATATGGTGTAAGTACATCCGGAATGATCTTCTCCATCAGCTCATTGTTAAAAATAGTCTTCTGTGAGAATAATGGCACATTCGCCGTTCCGGCTATGTACAGATTGATCGTCCACAATGCCGTCATCATTATGATTCCCGAAAGAAGATCTCTGACTTTACACTTCACGTGGATCAGTCCGGTACAGATCCCCGCAACTGCTCCGGCCAGAAATGAAAGAACCAGCGTAATGTATGGATTCATTCCTCTTGTAAGAAGGGCAGCTGTGATCGCTGCCCCCAGAGGAAAACTTCCATCCACCGTAAGATCTGGAAAGTCTAATATTTTATATGTGATGTAAATCCCCAATGCCAGGATTCCATAGATCAGACCCTGTTCTAATATCGATGTAACGAAACTCATGAAAAATGCCTCCAATCCAATGGGGACGGGAATTAGTGGCTCTTTTCCTGTCCCTATTGGTCACTATTATTTTTTATTATCCACAGGGGACAGAGAAAAAGCCACTAATTCCCGTCCCCAAAGCTTTCTACTGCGCTATTTGCAAGATCTTCCGGTACTGTAATTCCAAGATCCTCTGCTACTTTGTTATTTACATAGAATCCAGGTTCTGTGATAGTTTCAAAATTCTGCTCAGAAGCTTTTGCTTCGCCTTTTAATACTTTCGCCGCCATCTTACCAGTCTGCTTTCCAAGTGCAATATAATCAATTCCTTCTGCTGCAAGGCATCCGATCTTCACCTGCTCGATCTCACTTCCGAATACCGGGATCTTCTTTTCATTTGCTTTATCCAGGATGGTTGGAAGTGATGCTACAACTGTGTTATCCGTCAGATTGGTAATACAGTCTACTTTGCTTAACAGATCATCCGCTGCAAGAGATACATCCGCTGTTGTTGTGATTCCCTTTTCTACCAGTTCGAAATCATATTTCTTAACCAGACTCTTGTATTCTTTAATTGCCGATACAGAATTTGCTTCGCTTGTAGTGTACATGATGCCAATCTTCTTGGCATCTGGAAGCATCTTGCGGATCATTTTAAGCTGTTCTTCAACCGGAAGTTTATCTGATGTTCCGGTCACTTCTCCTACCGGTTTTCCATCTTTGTCTGCGAGTTCTGCTGCTACAGGATCTGTAACTGCAGTGTAAATGACCGGAATGTCAGCTTTCATTGCTGCGTTATATGCACTCTGCGCACTTGGTGTTGCGATCGCACATACCAGATCTACTTTATCAGATACCAGGCTGTCGGAAATCTGTTTTGCAGTTCCCATATCCGCTGCCGCATTTTTGTATTTTACAGTCAGGTTGTCGCCTTCTTTGATTCCTTCTGCTTCCAGTCCTTTTAAGAAACCTTCCCTGCAGTTATCAAGCGAACCATGTTCTGCAAACTGTTCAATTCCGATGGTATAAGATTCTTTCTTATCACTTCCGGAACCGGATGAACTGCCACATCCTGCTGCCATTGCTGTTACCATTGCTGCTGTTAATAATACTGTTACCATTTTCTTTTTCATAATCTTTTTCTCCTTTTTCTGTATAACATACTATTGTTGTCCACAGATCCCAATTGCCAGTTCTCTGTAGTTGTTAGGAGAGAAAATCTTTCACCGATTACCGTCTGCCATACCATCTCCGACAAAAAGAAAACCGCCCCAAACCTTAAGGTTTGAGACGGTAATAATATCTATTATTATCGCGGTACCACTCAAATTGACGAATCGTCCACTTTCTCATGTACTAACATACACTCCTGATTGATAACGGGTTCGGTTCCCGACAAGCCATACTCTCTCAAACGATTGATAGATACAAGTTCTTGATTTCAGACTGCCCTCAAAAGTCCATTCACTTATCAATTTCATACAGCAATCTCACCACCTGCTGCTCTCTTGGATGTCATCGTATAAGCTACTCCTCTTTTTCAACGGTTTGCTTTGTTATGGTTATACTTTACTGTATCAAAGTTGTTTTGTCAAGAAGTTTTTTACTTTTTTCAAAAACGCCCTATTTCCAAGTAAAATCCGGTGTCCCCTCAAGGTCATACGGCGTAGCCTGATATACGTAATAATTCAACCAGTTCGTATACAAGTTATTCGCTGTCGCTCTCCATGTAAGCAGCGGTCCTTTCTCCGGATCATCATCCTGATAATAATTCTTCGGGAGTTCGATCGGAAGTCCCTTACTTTTGTCCCGCTTGTACTCACCATCCAATGTTATACGGTCATATTCCGGATGTCCCATCACAAAGATCTGGCGTCCATTCTGCGCCATGGCAAGGAACAGACCTACTTCGTCAGATTCCGCCAGAACTGTAATCCTCTCGTCCGCATGCACTTTATCCAGCGGTGTCTCTGTATGGCGGGAATGCGGTGCCAGAAATACATCATCGAATCCACGTACCAACGGAATTTTCCGGTTCAACACTTTATGCCAGAAAAGGCCAAACGCCTTCTTATCCAATTGCACCTTGTCAATTCCGTAATGATAATACATGCCTGCCTGTGCTCCCCAGCAAAGATGCAATGTGGATACTACATTCGTCTTGGTCCAGTCCATAATACGGGTCAGCTCATCCCAGTAATCCACTTCTTCAAACGGCATCTGCTCTACCGGTGCTCCGGTAATAATAAATCCGTCAAACTTTTTATCCTTGATCTCATCAAATTTCTGATAGAATTTGTTCAGGTGACTCATTGAAGTATTCTTTGACTGATGTGACGCAACTGCAACAAATGTCACATCTACCTGAAGCGGTGTATTAGACAATGAACGTAATATCTGCAGTTCTGTCTCTTCTTTTAATGGCATCAGGTTCAAAAGTCCAATCTTGATCGGGCGGATGTCCTGATGCATTGCACGGTGTTCATCCATCACAAATATATTTTCACTCTCTAGGATCTCCTTGACCGGGAGATCATTCTGCACTCTGATCGGCATAATTTATTCCTCTTTTTCCTTTTTATTTTCTTCTGTCTTCTGTTCTTCTTTTCCGGTCATATGATCTTTTTTCTGAAAATATGTCCCATTATTATCTACATAACTTTCCCCGTTATAGCATTCTGACTCTGTCGGCAATTTCTTTTTCTCCAACTGATTATCCAGAAAAAGTTTCACAATATAATAAATGACTGCAAATGCCGGCACCCCGAATAACATTCCGAGAATTCCAAATAATCCTCCCCCAAGAAGGATCGATACGATTACCCAGAATGCAGACAGTCCGGTAGAATTTCCAAGAATCTTCGGTCCCAGTATATTTCCGTCAAACTGCTGCAGTAACAAAATGAAGATCAGGAAATAGACTCCTTTCATCGGATCTGCAAGTGCGATCAGAACCGCACTCGGAATTGCTCCGATATATGGTCCGAAGAACGGAATTACATTCGTCACACCCACGATCACGCTGACAAGCATTGCATACGGCATATTTAAAAGTGATGTACCAATAAAGCACAGGATTCCGATAATGATAGAATCAATGATCTTACCAATGATAAATCCTCCGAATATCTCATTTGTCTTTACTGCAATATGAATCAACAGGTTGGCACGTTCTGTCGGGAAGATCGCATATGTTGCTTTCTTACTCTGATTAATAAACGTCTCTTTACCGAACAAAATATACACAGATACGATCACTCCGATTACCGCATGGAACAATTCCATAACCAATGTATATAATCCAACCGTCAGATGTGTCATCAACTCATTTACTTTGTCCAGAAGATCCGTACGCATCCAGTTCTGAAGGCTTGTAGATGCCTCGTTCATCGCATTCTTCAACATTGTCGTCATCGCCGAATCATCCAGTTGTATATGATTCACCTGCTTCACCAGCTGGTTGATCTGAGCCGGAAGCGTAAAGATCAGATTCCGGATACTTGCGATCAGTTCCGGGATCAGCATATTGATAAGCGTTGTCACAATGGTGATCAATACGACCAATGCCAGGATCACTCCTGCACATCTTGATACCGTCTTCGCTTTTTCTTTCTTCTTCATATGCTTTTCCAGAACCGGCACCAGATATGCATCTACCGTTCTCACGATCGGATTCAACAGATATGCAATTCCGCATCCATACAGCACCGGCTTCAGGATAGACAGTATCTTTAATACCGTATCTGAAATTGCTGTCACACGCAGCATTGCAAAATAGACCAGAATACAGGCAACGATCACCAGGAAATATGTCATTCCGCGGTTGAACTGCTGTCTTAATTTGGACGGTCCCTTTCTGCCAAAACTGGGACGTTCTTTATAATATGTATTTTCTTCTTTGCTCATAAACTCCTCTTCTTTCCTGCCTGTTTCGCATATAAAATTATTATACCCTTGCCGTAAATTTACGTCAATCGACAATAAAGGATCAGAACAATTGTTTCTATAAAACTTTTATAAAAACTTATGTTCTGATCCTTTTTTCTGTCCCGGCCGCTCTATCCGTCAAAGCCGGTATCAGGCATCCGTCTTATCTTATGCACATCCACACTTGAATGTCGCACACTCTGTCTCGCCGCAATGACAGGCGTTTCCGCCTTCTACACTGATCTTTCCGGCATGGCACTGACATTCTTTATTATACATGCAGTCTGTTGCCTTGCAGTCTACGCTGCTCTTTGCCGAAGCCTCTTTCCCTTCCATATCCGAGTATGCATCCGCATAGGCACTTCCGCCTTTTCTCTCCTCAAAGCTGTCACAGCTTGTCTCGGCTGCTTTCTTTGCAGAATTTCCTCCTACCACGATACTGTCAAGATCACAGTAATAATTCTGATTGTGCGTACAGGTCTGTACGGTACATCGTAAATCTGGCATAATATATCCTCCTTTCAAATACAAGATATATTATGCCAGTTCTTTTTATTTCTTATACATTTGTAAAAATAAATTAGTTTTCTTCTTTTACAACTTCACGTCTTTCTCTTGTTGCGATCTCTTCTGCAACGGATGAGACAAACGCATCCAGACTCTTCTGTCCTTCATCTCCGGCAAATCTGCTTCTTACGGATACCAGATTTTCTTCCTCTTCTTTCGCTCCTACTACAAGCATGTATGGAATCTTCTGCATCTGAGCCTCACGGATCTTATATCCGATCTTTTCCGCACGTGTATCAATCTCTGCACGGATACCTGCTGCATTTAATGTCTCCAGTACTTTCTGTCCGTATTCCAGATGTTTATCTGAGATTGGAAGCACCTTAACCTGTACCGGTGCAAGCCATGTAGGGAATGCTCCTGCAAAATGTTCGATCAGGATTCCGATGAATCTCTCGATGGATCCAAACGCTACACGATGGATCATGATCGGACGGTGTTTCTCTCCGTCTGCACCTGTATATTCCAGTTCAAATCTCTGCGGAAGCTGCATATCCAGCTGAATTGTTCCGCACTGCCATGTTCTTCCGATAGAGTCTGTCAGATGGAAATCAATCTTTGGTCCGTAGAACGCTCCGTCTCCTTCATTTACTACATAGTCAAGACCAAGGTCATTCAGTGCGCCGCGAAGACCCTCTGTTGCAAGTTCCCAATCTTCGTCGCTTCCCATACTGTCTTCCGGACGTGTAGAAAGTTCTACATGATACTTGAATCCGAACAGCTGATATACTTCATCGATCAGTGCTACAACACCTTTAATCTCATCACGGATCTGTTCCGGCATCATAAAGATATGTGCATCATCCTGTGTGAAGCAGCGTACACGCATCAGACCGTGTAACTGTCCTGATTTCTCGTGACGGTGAACAAGTCCGAGTTCTCCGACACGAAGCGGAAGATCTTTGTATGAACGTGGCTCAGCTTTGTATACAAGCATTCCACCCGGACAGTTCATCGGCTTGATCGCAAAGTCTTCTCCGTCAATCTGTGTTGTATACATATTTTCTTTATAGTGATCCCAGTGACCGGATGTCTCCCAGAGATGTCTGCTTAAGATCACCGGAGTAGATACCTCTACATAACCTGCTTTTTTGTGCAGTTCTCTCCAGTAATCAAGTAATGTATTCTTAAGCACCATTCCCTTTGGAAGGAAGAACGGGAATCCCGGACCTTCTTCGCACATCATGAAAAGTCCAAGTTCTTTGCCGAGTTTTCTGTGGTCACGTTTTTTTGCTTCTTCAAGCATTGTCAGATATTCATCTAACTGTGCTTTCTTAGGATAAGAGATACCGTAGATTCTTGTGAGCATCTTGTTCTTCTCGCTGCCTCTCCAGTAAGCACCTGCAAGGCTTGTAAGCTTGAATGCTTTTACCGGCTTTGTTGTCATCAGGTGTGGTCCGGCACATAAATCAACAAATTCTCCCTGCTGATAGAAGCTGATCTCTTCTCCTTCCGGAAGGTCTTCGATCAATTCAACTTTATATGGTTCGTCTTTTTCTTTGAAATATGCGATTGCATCTTCTCTTGTCTTTGTAAATCTTTCGATTGGAAGAGCTTCTTTGACGATCTTCTTCATCTCTTTTTCAATCTTTTCAAGATCTTCTGCTACAAACGGTGTCTCACGGTCTACATCATAGTAGAATCCATTCTCGATCGACGGTCCGATCGCAAGCTTTGTATCCGGATACAGACGTTTGATTGCCTGTGCCATAATATGGGAAGTGGTATGCCAGAAAGCCCCCTTTCCTTCTTCGTTATCAAATGTAAGGATCTCCAGTTCACAATCTTCATCTACAACATGTCTGAGATCTACTACTTCACCATTTACTCTTGCGGAAGTTGCCACCCTTGCCAGACCTTCGCTGATATCTTTTGTAATATCCAGCACTGACATACTTCCTTCATACTCTTTGAAAGATCCATCTTTTAATGTGATTTTCATAATTATCATGTCCTCTCTTTTTGTTTTTTACATAGTGATAAAAAAAGTCCCTTACAGGCAATTGCTGTAAGGGACGAATTATCTCGCGGTTCCACCCTGTTTGAACTGACACTTCAAGCTCTCTATCTCTAAGACTTCTTATGTCAGAACCTCTTAATTATGACGATAACGGAATCACCGGACTGTTTTTCAGCCACTCAGAGGTAGTTTTCAGAAGGTTCCAAAATAAGAAGCTTTCAGCCTGCGGCTTCTCTCTCTGGTATTTCTTTCCCAGCTTACTCTTCTCTTCAACGTGTTTTCATACGCTCTCATTATAACACGCGGTTATACTTTGTCAATATTTTTTCAGCCACAGTTTCCAGACTGCAAAACATTCCCGCACGAAATAATTCGGAAATAATAATGGATGGCAGCTTGCCGCTATCGGAAACGGATTCTTAAATCCTGCATATTTTGCATATCTGCATCCGCGGTATACATGAAAATTATTTGAGACAATCCCGACCGGTGTATCTACATCTTCTATAAGTTTTCTGGAAAATTTCAGATTCTCCAGTGTATTTACCGAGACGTCTTCCTGCACGATACGCCCACGGTCAATCCCGGCATTCTCCAGATACTGTGCCATCGCATATGCTTCTGTGACTTCTTCACCTTTCCCCTGTCCGCCGGAGACGATCACATGCACATCCGGATGTTCTGTCAGATAAGCTAATGCACAATCCAGTCTTCGTTTTAATGAATCCGTAATTTTTCTTCCTCTCACCTGTGCTCCCAGTACAATGATCCATCTTTTACCGGTTCCTGTCTCTCCTTTTTCCAAAGGTTTTCCGCACATTCCCGTTATGATCTTCATCTCTGCAAGCAAAAGAAGGCACACCGTAATACCGGTCAGTAATTCTACTATCCACGGCATTCCATATAAACGGATCAGATTACTTCCCGCAATTCCGATACCTCCGCATAGCAGCCAGAATCTGGAAAAAGTAGAGTCCCATTTTTTCAGTGCGATACAGATCGCACCGTAATAAATGAGACTCAGAATACCTGCTGCCAGAAAAATTATCTGCCACAGCATTTTTTGTATTTTTTACCTGATCCACACGGACATGGATCATTTCTTCCGATTTTTTTCGGTTTACGGATTGTTGTAGATTCTTTCTGCTCTTTATAGAATTTCTTTAATTCTTCTTCAGAGAAGATTTCTTTCCACTGTGGAAGTTCATACAGCCAGTCAGCTTTCGCTGCTACCATGTTCTTGTACAGTCTCTCTTTATCAAATGCAAGACTTACCACTGTATCTTCTTCTACCGCATCCAGATCCAGTTCGATCAGAAGGCTTTCATTGATTCCATCAAGGAAACCAATCATAGTCAGAACTTCCTGTCCGAATTTCTCAGCCAGTTCTTTTACTGTCCCTTTCACTGCTTCATCCGGATCAGAAAGAAGCTTTTCGTAAATCTCTTTCTCAATCTGGAAATATGTTCCCCAGAACTTTTCTAACTGACTTCTGTCTGCAGTCTCATCATAAGCGATGTTCTGCCACTGCTGATATAATGTGCTCATATTTCTATACTCCTTTGTACGATATTCATTTGCAATTTTTCACTGCTCTCTATATAATATACTAAAGTCTTGATTCATTGTAAAGGATGATTATTATGAAAAATGCAAAACGTATCCTGGCACTCATTGCCGCGGTTTTATTATTCGGTATGTATCTCAGTACATTAATATTTGCCTTGATCGGAAGTCCTCATTCCATCGATCTTCTCTGGGCATCTGTCGCATGTACGATCGTGCTGCCGGTATTGCTCTATGGTTACATGCTGGTGTTCAGACTCACACGGCATGACACTCCATCCGATGATCCGGCCGCCAGCCTTCACGGGCATATCCCGGACAACGCATCTGAGCCTTCTTCGTCTCACGACCATGCAGGCAATGATACCATGTAGAACTCAAAGGGCATCAGACTTTCTTCGTGATCGTCTGAGCCTTTTTTCTTATGTTTTCTTTCATCTTCTCTGATTTTCTTTCTTTTTGCAAGGTATTCTTCCATTGAAATAACTTCTGCTTCCTCTTTTGTCCAGTCTCTTGTATTCATAGTGCATACCTCCATCTTGATTATTTTCCCCCCTCTTGCGCCTCTGGTATCTGATTACACCGACGTTATTATTATATTTACGATGGTTTCATTATATGCATGGAATGTGTCGTCATTGTGGAAAATTTCTGAATAAACCATAAGATTTTTCTTAAAGAAAACATAATTTATGCCGCAAAAAACAGGGATAAAACGCTTCTGTGTTCTATCCCTGTCTTTATCCTTCTTATCTGTATTTTCTTAAATACTCTGTTCTATTTTGAAAGTCCAGACTCTCTGTAGATGATATCATGTCTTTCCGGACCATTGGATACCATTGTGATCGGGTATCCGATCTGTTCTTCTACAAACTCAATATAATTTCTGCAGTTTTCCGGAAGGTCTTCGTATTTCTTGATTCCACGGATATCGCATTTCCATCCCGGAAGTGTCTTAAGAACCGGTTTTGCTTTCTCTAACAGATGTGTGGTAGGGAAGTCTGTTGTTACTTCTCCGTCGATATCATATCCTACACATACCGGAATCTCATCCAGATATCCGAGTACATCTAATACTGTAAATGCAACGTCTGTTGTTCCCTGCATTCTGCATCCGTACTTGGAAGCCACGCAGTCGAACCATCCCATTCTTCTCGGGCGTCCGGTTGTTGCTCCGAATTCTCCGCCATCACCACCGCGGCGTCTTAATTCGTCTGCTTCGTCACCGAAGATCTCGCTTACGAATGCTCCGGCTCCTACTGCACTTGAATATGCTTTACATACTGTTACGATCTTCTTGATCTCATATGGAGGGATTCCTGCTCCGATGGCTCCATATCCTGCCAGTGTAGAAGATGAAGTAACCATTGGATAGATTCCGTGATCCGGATCCTTCAGTGATCCAAGCTGTCCCTCTAACAATACTTCTTTTCCTTCTTTGATCGCATTGTTCAGGAAAAGAGAAGTATCACATACGAATGGCTCAACCATCTTCTTATATTCTTGAAGTTCATTATATAAATCATCAGGATTGATCAATGGTTTATGATAAAGGTGCTCCAGTAATACATTCTTCTGCTCTGCTACACGAACAACTTTTTCTTTTAACAGTTCATCATCAAACAGCTCACTGACCTGGAATCCGATCTTTGCATATTTGTCTGAATAGAATGGTGCGATACCTGATTTTGTAGAACCGAAAGATTTTCCTCCCAGTCTTTCCTCTTCGTATGCATCAAAATTCTTATGATAAGACATTACCATCTGGGCTCTGTCAGATACCAGAATCTTCGGCATCGGAACTCCCTGATCGATGATAGACTGTACTTCCTTAAATAATACCGGCACATCCAGTGCTACACCATTTCCGATAATACTTGTCGTATGATCGTAAAATACTCCTGATGGAAGTGTGTGTAATGCAAACTTTCCATAATCATTGATAATTGTATGACCTGCATTCGCGCCTCCCTGGAATCTTACGATGATATCAGCCTGTTCAGCCAGCATATCTGTAATCTTACCTTTTCCTTCGTCGCCCCAGTTGGCACCGACTACTGCTTTAACCATATCCATTCCTCCTGCGATATTAACATGACTTATCAGTCTTCTTTAGCGGATCTAATCAAACCACCCTAAGCATTATACTATACATTTTACCTTGGTTCAATAACATTTTTACATAAAATCCACAGGATTTCCTGTGTTTTCTACATTAGCGGCGCAACCAGTCTTAATACCTGTCCCGCCATCTTCATCAGAATTCCTCTGTTTTTCACTTCCGTCACCGTAACCTTATGACATTTTGCCAGCGTATCCTGAAAATCCTCTTCTACTTTCTGCACTTCCGGATTATCGTAGATAAACACGCCGTTCTCAAAATGCAGATACAGGCTTCTGAAATCAAGGTTGATACTTCCCACCGTTGCCGTATCATCATCAGATACAAATATTTTTGCATGTACGAATCCAGGTGTATACTCATAGATCTGTACCCCGCCCTCGATCAGTTCCTTATAGTAGGTCTTTGCCACGGCAAATGCATACCACTTATCCGGAATATGCGGCATGATAATGATCACCTCAATACCACTCTTCGCCGCACGGATCAGTGTAGTAAGCATCTCATTATCCAGGATCAGATACGGGGTCATGATATGCACATATTTTTTTGCATGGTTCAAAATATGGAAATATACTTCTTCTCCTACATTTTCATGATCAAACGGGCTGTCTGCATACGGAATCACATATCCCAGTTTTTCATTCAATGTATCCGCTTTTCTGGTCAGATATTTTCCATAAGGCTCCACGCCGCGCATATCCACATCCCACATCTGCAGGAATATCATCGTCAGGCTCTGGACAGCATCGCCTCGCAACAGTACCGCCGTATCTTTCCAGTGTCCGAACCGTTCCTTCTCATTGATATACTCATCAGCAAGATTCACGCCTCCTACATATCCCACCTGTCCATCGATCACACAGATCTTTCTGTGGTCACGATTGTTCTGTATCGTTGAGACAAATGGCCGGATCTTATTTGACATCTTACAGTTGATACCGTATTTCTGAAGTTTCTTCGGATAACTGTAGGGCAGCAGGTCAAACGCACACATTCCGTCATACATGAACCGGACTTCCACACCTTCCGCTGCTTTCCGCTTCAGGATCTCAAGGATCGTATTCCACATGATTCCTTCTTCTACGATAAAGTACTCCATGAAAATAAACTTTTCTGCCTTTTCCAGTTCTTTTATCATGGATGCAAATTTGGCTTCTCCGACCGGAAAATATTCGGCTTCTGTATTCCTGTAAGTCGGAAATCCCAGCTGATGCGACAGATAATAAGACAATTGCGCATTTGCAGATTTCCCCTCCCAGAGTGCATCTGTGATCTTCTGATCCTGATCCATGTAAGGTTCCGTCTCCATACGCAATGCTGCCAGACGGTTCTGTACAAACCGTGTTTCCAGCTGCAGATGCACATAGATGTAAAATATCGTCCCGACAACCGGAACCGCCATCACACACAAAATCCATGACAGCTTGAACGCCGGATTTCCCTCTGTGTTAATAATATACACAAGAACTATAATCTCCATCAGAGACATCGCACTGTATATAAATGTTGCATATTCTTTCAGATAGTAGGGAATCCCCAGAAAAACCAGCATCTGTACCAATATCAGTATCACAAAAATTCCGGCACGGCTGAATACCATTTTAAAGAATTTCTTCTTTGCAACAGTCTTTGTGCTTTGTTCTTTCATACTTTTTCTCTCCTTTATCCAGGGCTGTACATCCACTTTGTTCCTAATATCTTACTCCGTTTTCTCAGGCTCCGTACCGCCAGGATATGTTATACAGTGTATCATATTTTCATTTTCTTCTCAACTTGCAGATAATTTATTTTAATTTAATAGAAAAATACATATAATATGTGCTATGATAAGGGAAAGAATGGAAAGGAGTCATACAATCATGGCAAAATGGATGAAAAAATTATTGGGTCTTGCTGCAATCGGCAGTGCCGCTGCAGGTCTTGTTTATTATTTTAAAAAATCTAAAAAAGATGTGGATGAAGATTTCAACGATGATTTTGAAGATGAAGACTTCGATCTTGACAATGATCTTCAACCGGTCGACCGGGGATACGTTGATCTGAACGCAGGAAAAGCTTCTCCGGAAGAAGCAGACGATGCAGAAGAAACAGAAGAAGTAGAAGAAACAGAGACCGGCGAAGATACTCTGGATGCGGATGCTCACGAAGAGAAAGAAGATTAGTTCTGCTGACACAGACTGAACTCAGACTGCAGCTATACAAAAGAGCAGTAAACAATGTAAATTATTTTCTTATTTTACATTGCTTACTGCTCTTTTATCTTCTCCAGCAGCGGTTCAATATCCCCACTGCTTCTTTGATATCCTCTTCATTCATATTCGCATATCCCAGAAGAATCGTTGCCCGGTCTCCTGTGCCTTTCCGGATCCTGTAATCCGAAAGTCCATATACACGGATGTCCTCTTTTTTTGCCTGTTCGATCAGATCCTTTTCATTCCATCCCTTTTCGAATGTCAGCAGGATATGTACTCCTGCATGCTCTCCCGATATCACACAGACATCTGCCAGCGGCTTCAGTGCATCAATCAGAATATCATGCCTGTTTTTATACAGCGCTCTTGTCTTATTCAAATGACGTTCGTAATAACCATCTTCGATAAAATGTTGTACGATCATCTGATCCACCTTTGAAACGGTTGAGTTGATAAAGTTCACTTTTGTCCGATACACATCCAGGAGGGATTTCGGCAATACCATATAGCTCAGACGGATTGCCGGTGCAATGGATTTTGAAAAAGTTCCCAGATAGATAACTTTATCTTCGGCATCATATCCCTGCAGAGCCGGGATCGGTTTCCCTTTGTAGCGGAATTCACTGTCATAGTCGTCTTCTATGATATATCTGTCTTCCTTCCCGTATGCCCATTTCAGAAGTTCCATCCTTCTTTTGATCGGCATAACGATTCCTGTCGGATACTGATGCGACGGTGTGACATATGCAATGTCTGCTTCTGAATGTTCCAGTTCTGATATTCTCATTCCATTGTGATCCATTGTAACCGGCACTGTCTCATATCCCAGTGTCTGAATTACTCTATATGCCTGCTTATACGTAGGATCTTCAAATGCAATGGTATGTTCTTTTCCAAGGATCATACTAAGCAGTATCAGAATATAATCACTTCCCGCTCCGATCACGATCTGCTCCGGAGAGCAGTCCACGCCTCGCGCCTGATACAGATAATTGCAGATGGCTCCCCGGAATCCATATTCACCTTGCGGATCTCCCGAGCGGAACAATTCCGTCCTGTCATCCAGCAAAATATCTTTCGAGAGTTTTCTCCAGACATTATACGGAAAACTGTTCAGATCCACTCCGTTCGGTGTAAAATCATAGCGGTATGTTCTTTTCTTTTCTCTCTTGCGTTCCGGCTTTTTTTCTTCTTTTTTCAGTTGATATAATTCATCAATCTGAGCCACGAAAAAGCCGCGGTATGGTGCAGACTCGATATACCCTTCTGATAATAACTGTTCATATGCCAGTTCAACCGTACTGCGGCTGACTTCCAGATGCTTGGACAAAGCCCTGGTAGACGGGAGTTTCTCCCCGTAGCGGAGTCTCCCATTCTGGATATCAGACTTGATATGATCATAAATCTGCTCATACAGCGGCTTCTTCGAACGACTGTTAAGATTTATCGTTAATTCATTCATTTTTTCGTTTTTTTCACCCGTCTATTTCTTTGGCAGTTTAAAAGAGCTCTTCAGAGATACAATACGGTTAAACACCAGATTTTCCGGTGTGGAATCTTTCGAATCAATGCAGAAATATCCATTTCTTACAAACTGGAAACTGTCACACGGACCTGCTTCGTTAAAGCTGTCTTCCACATAGCACTCTTTTAAAATCTGTAAGGAATCCGGGTTCAGGTTCAGTGATCCATCTTCTTTATTATATACTCCCTTCTCTTCATCGATCAGGTTCTCATATAATCTGACTTCTGCTTTCTTGGCCTGTGGTGCACTTACCCAGTGGATCGTTCCTTTTACCTTACGTCCGGTAAATCCGGTTCCACATTTTGTCTCCGGATCATACGTACAATGTACCACCGTTACATTTCCTTCCGCATCTGTCTCATAGCTGACACATTTCACAAAATATGCATGCATCAGACGTACTTCATTTCCAGGGAAAAGACGGAAATACTTCTTCGGAGGATCAATCATAAAATCATTACGCTCAATGTAAAGTTCACGCCCAAACGGCACTTTTCTTACACCAAGTTCCGGATTCTCCAGATTGTTCTCTACATCCAGATATTCCACTTCTCCTTCCGGATAGTTGTCGATCACCAGTTTGATCGGATCCAGGACTGCCATCATACGAGGCTTCTTCATCTTCAGATCTTCACGGATACAATACTCTAGCATTGCATAATCCACAGAGCTCTGGCTCTTGGATACTCCGCACATTTCAACGAACATCTTAATGGATTCCGGCGTAAATCCTCTTCTTCTGAGGGCTGCGATCGATACAAGTCTCGGATCATCCCATCCGTCTACAATACCATCCATAACAAGCTTCTTGATATATCTCTTACCTGTAACAACATTCGTCAGATACAGCTTTGAGAATTCGATCTGTCTAGGTGCCGGATCAAATTCACACTCTTTTACAACCCAGTCATATAATGGTCTGTGATCTTCAAATTCCAGTGTACAGATAGAATGTGTGATGTGCTCGATCGCATCTTCGATCGGATGTGCAAAGTCATACATTGGATAAATACACCATTTATCTCCTGTATTGTGATGTGTCATATGTGCTACACGGTAGATGATCGGATCACGCATGTTGATATTCGGCGATGCCATATCAATCTTTGCACGCAGAACTTTCTCTCCATCCTGATATTTGCCGTCTTTCATCTCTTCAAAAAGTCTTAAATTCTCTTCTACCGGACGGTCACGATACGGACTGTTCTTTCCCGGCTCCGTCAGGGTTCCGCGGTATTCACGCATTTCTTCCGCTGTCAGGTCACAGACAAATGCCTTTCCTTTTTTGATCAGCTTTACTGCACACTCATACATCTGGTCAAAATAGTCTGATGCGAAATAAAGATGATCTCCCCAGTCGGCACCCAGCCATTTTACATCTTCTTTGATGGACTCTACGAATTCCATATCTTCTTTCATCGGGTTCGTATCGTCAAATCTTAAATGAAAGGTTCCGTTATATTTCTTTGCAAGTCCTGAATTCAGAAGAATCGACTTCGCATGTCCGATATGCAGATATCCATTCGGTTCCGGCGGAAATCTCGTACATACTTCACTGTATACTCCTTCTGCAAGATCTTTATCTATTTCCTGTTCAATAAAATTTTTGGAAACTGTTGTTTCTTCTCCCATGGTGTCCTCCTTAGGTTTTAACTATACATTATGCTCATTATCTTATCATAAAAAATATGATGAAACAAGGGAAGATACCTCTTTTACCGGTTTTCGCAGAAAAATGTAAATGCATCCAGAAATTCAGAATTACTTGGACACTTGATCGCGTGGTAGCCAAGTATCTCCATCATAAGTTCTTTATCTTCTTTCCAACACTTATCAACAACTACACGTATCCCGCGTTCCACATTATAAAAACTGGTTTCGTGTTTTTCTCCTATCGGGATATATATATCATTCTGTGTCGCAAACGGCTTTTCTTTTGTATGGAATCCACTGATGATATCTGCAGCATCCAACAGATAATAGTATCCTTTATATCCTGATGTGACTTTAAATCTTCTAAGTGTCTGTATCATATTATTTCTATTCATAAATAATCTCCTCTTTTTTGGCCTTATCTAAAAAATAAATCACAGCATGTCGTTTGTCAATGATTTCAATGCCAAAAACCTCTTTTTTTTATTTTTTAGACCTTTATATGTCTGATTTTTTCGCAAAAGATCAGATATATGTCAAAAAAAGTTTGAAGACCTCTTTTTGTCTTCAAACTTTTTTTGCATTCGTCTATATTTTTTCCTTTCTTAAAACCATCCAGTTTCCTTTCCAGACATACAGAAGCATCAGAAGCATGCCCAAAAGCCATGAGGTCGGATAACACATCATCACATGGCCGAGGCTTTTTGCCCATGCCATGGTTCCTGCGATCCACATCACACGGAATCCGCACAGCGATACCAGGAATACGATCATGGCCTGCATCGTCTTGCCGGTTCCTCTGATCGTTCCGCCAAGCACATGCAGGATTCCAAGCATCCAGTAGAACGGGCAGAAATATCTCATAATATATACACCATATTCCACCACCTTATGGTTCGTTGTAAAGACTCCTATTACCTGCGGAGCAAATATCAGCAGCACAATTCCGGTTATCACAGAATACCCGGCGCCCATTGCTGTAGATATGTACATTCCTTTTCTGACCCTGTCTGCTTTCCCTGCGCCAATATTCTGCCCTGCAAATGTAGTTGCTGCCATACTGATACTCAGTACCGGCAGGATATTAAATCCATCAATCTTTATATATGCCGCAAATCCGGCCATAACCGTTGCCCCGAAACTATTCACGCTCGTCTGTAC
>CAKRCY010000036.1:0-25409 GCA_934309195.1 uncultured Dorea sp. | reverse complement strand
GCAGCTTTTTCAAGGATCTCGGTACACGTTGCATCTGCTTTTCTTATGATCTCATCCGCTTCATTCTCCGTTTCCTTAATGGCCTTAATGGTTTCTTCTACCATTTTTTCACCACCTCTCCTTCAAAAAATACAAAATCTAGTTTAAATTATAATATTATTTTCGTGATTTTGCCACACATTTCTTACATTTTCTTTAAATTGTATGTCACTTTGATACACTTTTATCAATTTGTCGTTTTATATTTGTGCACATATTAATAAGTAGAAATACCTGAAAACCTCCTGCGTTTACTTATATACCTGGTATGCAAATAAGGATATCATCTCATTTTCTTAACGAAAATGGACAATATCCTTATTTTGTCTAAATAATATGAAATTTATACCATCAGATTCTTTTTCTACCAGTGTAATTCGTGAAGATGTCCCTCCAGATTCATATCTGCAAATCCGTTCTGTCTGAGTGCTTCGTAAAGCACGATTGCAACCGAATTGCCAAGGTTCAGTGAGCGGATGTCGCCTACCATTGGGATACGCACGCAGTCTTCTTTATGATCTACCAGAATCTCTTCCGGGATTCCGGCGCTTTCTTTTCCGAACATGATATAGCAGTCCGGTTCATAGTTCACTTCTGTATATACCTTCGGTGCTTTTGTCGTTGCCATGTAGATCTTGGCTCCCGGATTCTTTTCCAGGAAATCATTGTAGTCAATATAGGTTCTGACATCCAGATGCTCCCAGTAATCCATGCCGGCACGCTTCAAGTTCTTCTCATTTAAGCGGAAGCCGAGCGGCTCGATCAGGTGTAATCTGGTGTTGGTGGCTACGCAGGTTCTTCCGATATTACCTGTGTTTGCCGGGATTTCTGGTTCGTGTAGTACGATGTTTAACATGTTGTGGTCCTCCATTTTTCTATTCTTTTTCAAATAAAAATTCTATATAGCTGTATATTTCCGAAAAGTCAATCTGACATTTTCCAGCAAATATCTTCACCGGCACCTGATCTTCAAAACCATAGATGGCCGGTAACTCATTATGTTCCAAGTCATATACTACAACTTTTTTCTTATCCGGGTCAACCATCCAGTATTCTCTGACTCTTGCAGTGATATATTTTTTCAGTTTTAATCCCATATCTTTTTTTCTTGTGGATGGTGATAATATCTCGATTACCATATCCGGAGCTCCATAGACATGACTTCGAAGGATTTTATCTCTGTCACAGCATACAACGACATCCGGCTGCAGCATTGTCCGGTCATCTTCATCCAGTTGTACGCTGACCGGCGACGGAAGTACCATGCACAATCCTTTGTTCTGCCTAATGTACTCTCTTAATCTGATACTGATCTCAAATGCAAGCTGCTGATGGATCGTGGTTGGTGTATTCAGGTCATAAATGACTCCATCAATCAATTCTACTCTATATTCGTCCGGAATCGCTTCATATTCTCTCAGAGTGTATTCTCCCTGCTTTTTCCCATGGAAATGTTTCCAGATATCATCCTCATGATCTGCTCCATCTCCGTAAATGTGATAAGCCGATGTGCTTTCTTTTATCATATCAGAATTATGTTCAATCGGAAATGCTTTTTCCAACTGACAAATTGTGTCATATCTTGGTCTTTTGGTTATTCCGCTGAATATCTTTTGTACCGTTCCCAATGGTACCCCGGAACGATCTGATATCTGCTCGCAACTGAAACCTAATTCTGTTTTCTTCTTTTTCATCTCTTCTACGGTCATATTTCTCCTCCTTTCAGTTATATTTCCAATACTATTTGCCATATCTTATTATATATTATTCCATTTTTCAAGTTTATTCGCCATATCTTATTATATATTATTCCATTTTATTTAAGAATATGCAAAATCCGCCGGACATTTTCCCGTCCGGCGGATTCTCACATTTCTATAATATATTTATTTTTCAGATACGCTTCCGTACTCTCTCTGAATCTCCCTTAATACTCAGACATACTTCTCTCCACCTGCACTGCCGCGATCGCACCATCCGCCACCGCAGTCACGACCTGGCGCAGGCTCTTGACTCTTACATCTCCTGCTGCATACACACCCGGTACATTGGTATGCATGTCCTCATCCGTCTTAATGTATCCCTTGTCATCTGTCTCCACTTCATCAGCAAACACGCCGGTATTCGGGATCATACCGATGAATCCAAACAATCCGAACAGTCCATCTTTCGGGTCAGCTTCTATCTTCGTAAGTTCCCCGGTCTTTACATTCTTCACCGTCATCGTCTGGAGCAGTCCGTCGCCGCCCACTTCTTCGACTACCGAATCCCACAGGAATTCGATCTTCGGATTGGAAAATGCTTTTTCCTGAATAGACTTCGCTGCACGCAGCTCGTCTCTTCTGTGAATGATCGTAACTTTTCTGGCAAATTTCGTAAGATACAGAGCTTCTTCTACCGCTGCATCCCCGCCGCCGGCTACATAGACTTCCAGGTCAGTGAAGAAGTTCGCATCACAGGTCGCGCAGTAAGAGATTCCACGTCCCTTGTACTCCTGCTCGCCTTTGCATCCGATCGGTCTTGCGTATGCACCGGTTGCGATGATGATATTTTTTGCCTGATACGTATCTTTTTCGCCTGTCAGGACTTTGATCTCTCCGTTCAGTTCTACATCTGTAATTGTATCACGGACATGTTCTGCTCCGAACTGCTCTGTCTGTTCGTACATTCTGCGTACAAGCGAAACTCCTGTCTCTCCTTCTACGATCTGTCCCGGATAGTTTTCAATCTCGTCTGTATTAATGATCTGGCCGCCGGCCTGACCTTTTTCAATAATTAAAGTGTCCAGTCTGCTTCTGCCTGCATATAATCCTGCGCTTAATCCCGCCGGACCGGCGCCAAGGATGATTACGTCATATATGTGATCCATGTGTATATCCTCTCTTTCTTTTCATAAATACTCCCAAAAGCATATTTTAACTATAAAATACTCAATATCTCTGAGAGTACTTTTCATTTTCAAATAATCGATGGTATTATTTTATCTTATTTTACATGATTCTGGCTGTTGTCATACCAACAAACAATCTTTATTCTTTATTTCCCGGAACCTGTAATCCGGACAAATCAACATCAACAATATATCCTTTTTCTATCTTATCCTGTACAAAAAACATAGACATATACCACGGCAAATATAACACTTCCTGTGTTTCTTCTATGTTTCCATTGCAAAAAACATAGCCTTTGGTAATATTCCAGTTTTCTTTTTTCAAAGCATATGTTAATGCCGCATGTGACTTATATGAATTTCCGGACTTTATTTCCAACGGACAAATTTCATTTCCTTTTTGAATCACAAAATCCAATTCACATCTTCCCTTTTTATCGAAATACCTTAACTGAAAACCATTTGCTGTCAATATTTGTGCAAATACATTTTCCATAATACTTCCCATATTAACATCCAGATTCCCTTTTAATATTTCAAATTGTACATTCTCCAATGATGCTGCACAGAGAAGTCCTGTATCTGCCATAAAAAGTTTGAACAAATTATGTTTTTCATTAATTTTAAGTGGAACAACCGGTTCACTTACATTGTAACAAGGTAACGCAACTCCGGCATCTCTTAACCATAAAAAGCTATTTTCATATCTTTCCATTCTTGCACTCCTGGAAATCTTAGATAGAACAAATCGTTTATTTTTATCGTTCAATTCTTCCGGGATACTGTCATAAATTTCTTTTATTTTTACTTTATCATTCAACGCATACTTGCTGATATCCTGCCTGTATAATTCCAGAATATTTTTTTGGATTTCGACAACCTGTCCTATGTCATGTGTATCCACAAATCTTTGTACTACATCCGGCATTCCTCCAACAATCATATAATATCGGAATAATTGTATCATTGTCTGATGGATACTGGTGCTCACAGGAGTTCTGTTCTCATATGATTTTTGTAAATATCTGATAACTTCATCATCTACTCCATTTGCAAGGATAAATTCTTTAAAACTCAATGGATACATCTGTAATATCGTCTCGTAACCTACCGGATATGATTTTACTTCTTTATATCTAACACCGAGAAGAGACCCTGACTCTATATAATCATAGCGGCCATCATCTACCAGAAATTTAATCGCGGTTCTGGCCTCCGGGCATTCCTGTATCTCATCCAGAAAAATCAATGTTTTACCCGGAACAAGCTTTTTACCTGCGAATGCAGTCAGGTTTGTGATTATCATATCTACATCTGCTACATTTTCAAAAATCATCTTCGCAGATTCATTTACAATAAAATTTAATTCTATAAAAGTCTCATAATTTTCTCTTGCGAATTGTCGGATAATATAAGTTTTCCCAATCTGCCGTGCGCCTGTAATCAACAATGCCTTATGATTTTTTTCACTTTTCCAGGATAATAGTTCTTGCTCTATAGTTCTTTTTAACATCTTCTACACTCCTGACTTTGTTTTCTTTTTTATATTATAAGCATCTTTCGCGACGTTATTCAATATATTTCTTCGTGTTTTTGCGACGTTTTTTATATTATTTAGTACAATATTTGCGACGTTTTGTATGGCAGCTTCAAAAAAAAGAGACATCCCTGCCTCTCTTTTTACTCTATTCTGTGAAATGCACGTTTTTACAGTACATTCTTCACATCTTCCACAATCTGCTCTTTCGTCAGATGATTCTCTTTCAGAACTTCTGCCACATCATAACGATCGAGGAACTCTTTCTTCAGTCCGAAGTTCAGAACCTTCATGTCCGAATCTCCGTAGAATCTTGCAATCTTCTCGCCGAATCCGCCATCCAGAATACCATCTTCCAGAGTGATCACAACATCATGGTCTTTCTTAAGCTCTTCCAGAAGTTCTGCATCAATACCTGTAATGTAGTATGGATTGATCACCGTTGCATCTGTTCCGATCACTTTCTTAAGCTCTTCTGCAACTTCTTTGCCAAGTCCGTAGAATGTTCCAAGCCCGATCACTGCAACCTTGGAACCTTTCTGTGTTACTTCGTATTTGTTCAGGTCTCCGAAGTCTTTTGTAATCTCTTTTCCATCAGAGATTACGCTGCCGCCCGGAAGTCTGATCGCTGCCGGATGCTCATTCTGTTCGATACTCCAGTCAAGCATTGCCAGGTATTCTTCCTTGGTTGTCGGAGCAAGATATACCAGATTCGGAATATTGGCCATCATCGGGATGTCATATAGTCCAAGGTGTGTCACATCATTCATTCCGTATACCGAACCACAGAATGTTACAATAGTTGCCGGGCTGTTATTAATGCAGAGATCCTGTGCGATCTGGTCATAAGTTCTCTGTACAAATGTACTGTATACTCCATAAACCGGTTTTCCGCCATTTGCGGCAATTCCGGAAGCAAGTGCTACGGCTGTCTCTTCTGCGATACCGACATCTACGAACTGTTTTCCTGCTTCTTTTCTCTTATCTTCTGTGAATCCCATAACAGTCGGTGTTCCGGATGTGATCGCTACCACTGCCGGATCTTTTTTCATCTTATCCAGAAGATAATTCAGGGAAATATCCGAATAGTCTTCTTCTGTCATCTCGTATAACGGTTCACCTGTCTCGATATGAAATGGTCCGTTATAATGCCATACTTCTTTGTTCTGCTCTGCCGGTGCATAACCTTTTCCCTTTAAGGTATTGATATGCACAACAACTGGTTTCCTGCTGTCTTTGACACTCTGGAATGCTTCGATCAGGTCTCCGACAGCATTTCCGTGATCCACGTAAATGTAATCCAGCCCCATAGCTTTGAACAGATTGCATTCAGCCTGTCCGTTTGTCTCGCGGAGTAATTTTAAGTTACCATATAATCCGCCGTGGTTTTCTGCGATGGACATATCATTGTCATTTACAACGATGATCAGATTACCATCTAACTCTACCGCATAGTCCAGTCCTTCCAGTGCTTCGCCGCCACTTAAAGAACCGTCACCGATCACTGCGATCACATTGCCGTCTTCCCCTTTCAGATCTCTTGCTTTTGCAAGTCCGCATGCAAGGCTGACAGATGTAGATGTATGACCTACTGTGAAATGATCGTGTGCACTTTCATTCGGGTTGCTGTATCCGGACACATCATCGTAATGCTCTTCATAGAGATATGCATCCTTTCTTCCTGTCAGCATCTTGTGTGGGTAAGTCTGATGTGACACATCATATACGATCTTGTCTTTTGGTGACTCGAATACATAATGCAGTGCAATCGTTGCTTCCACCATACCGAAGTTTGGTCCGAAGTGTCCGCCGTGGATGCTGGCTCTCTTTAACAGCGCCTCTCTCATCTCACCCGCCATTACGGTCATCTCGTCTACGGTTAATTTCTTTACGTCTTCTGGTCCGTTAATTTTTTCTATATACATGAACAATTCTCCTCCCAGTTTAATACTCCTGTCTTTACTGCTTCTTCGTATTTGGAAATCTTGTGGTTCAGCCGGTTGATTGCTGACTCGATCTGTTTTTTCTGTTCTTCTAACTTCTCTCTTTCTTCCGAAAGAAGCTGAAGTCTTGCTTCAAATGTCTCATCACCCTGCTGATATAATTTCACATATTCGATCAGTGCCTCTACAGGAAGTCCTGCTTTTCTCATACAGATGACAAGTTCCACCCATCCAAGGTCTGATTCCTGATAGTCTCTGATTCCCCCTGCCGTACGTGTTACTTCCGGTATCATGCCGATGCGTTCATAGTAACGCAGGGTATCAGCGGAAATGCCATATGTTTCACTTACTTCTTTTATCGTCAATCCAGACACCACCTTTCCGTTCCTTACTATAACACTTGGAGTTTGCTCCAAGTCAATATATTTTTTCATTTCATTCTATATTCGGCGCATGGTGATTCAAGTATAACAAAAGCCATCAAAGAATATATTTCATACCTTAACATTCCCTGACGGCTCTTATATTTATTATTCTTTTTTAGTTCATCTACAGACTCAGCCCATCCGCTTTATTTTTAGCTTCTCAGTCTCTCAACAAACCGGCCGAGTCTTCCGATCGCCTCTTTCAGATCCTCCAGCGAATACGCATATGAAACACGCAGGAATCCTTCCCCGCTCTCACCGAACGCACTTCCCGGTACGACCGCAACCTTCTCCTCTTCCAGGAAACGCATTGCAAATTCTTCGGAAGTCATACCGAATTCTTTGATACTCGGGAAGATATAGAATGCACCGAATGGCTCGAAGCATTCCAGCTTCATCTTCGCAAATTCATTTACCAGATATCTTCTTCTCTGGTTGTATGCATTTCTCATCTGCTGCACTTCATCTTCACAGTGACGTAAGCCCTCGATAGCTGCATACTGGCTGTTGGTCGGTGCACACATAATTGCAAACTGATGGATCTTCAACATCTGTTCTATGATTACAGACGGTCCGCAGATATAACCAAGTCTCCATCCCGTCATGGCAAATCCTTTGGAAAATCCGTTGATTACCAGTGTTCTTTCCTGCATTCCCGGAAGAGATGCAATAGACACATGCTCTGTCTTGTATGTAAGTTCGGAGTAAATCTCATCCGAAAGCACATACAGGTCATGTCTCTTCACAACTTCCGCAATTGGCTCCAGATCTTCTTTTGTCATGATCGATCCTGTCGGGTTGTTCGGGAATGGCATGACTAACATTTTTGTCTTTGGCGTGATTGCTGCCTCCAGTTCTTCTGCCGTCAGTTTGAATTCGTTCTTTTCCTGAAGCGGAATAATAACCGGATTACCGTCTGCCAGAATGGTACAAGGTACATACGATACATAGCTCGGCTGCGGGATCAGGACTTCATCTCCCGGATCCAGCATTGCGCGCAGTGCCACATCGATTCCTTCACTTCCTCCAACCGTCACCATGATCTCATGATCCGGGTCATATTCTACATGTATCTTACGTTCCAGATATTTGCTGATCTCGATCTTCAGCTCCTTAAGACCTGCGTTCGATGTATAGAAAGTCTTGCCCTGTTCCAGAGTGTAGATACCTTCCTCTCTGATTCTCCATGGTGTGTCAAAATCAGGTTCTCCTACACCAAGGGATATTGCGTCAGGCATCTCACTTACCAGATCAAAGAATTTCCGGATTCCAGATGGTTCGATGCCTGTGATTTTCTTAGATAATGGATTTCTCATCATGGTGTTACAAGCATCCTTTCTGTTTTTTTCTGTCCGAACATGATCGTTCCGTGATCCTTATATTTCTTCAGTACGAACTGTGTACTGGTTCCTGTGACATCTTCGATCGGTGATAATTTACTTGATACGAACTTTGACACTTCCTGCAAAGTCTTGCCTTCGATCAGAACCATCATATCAAAATCACCGGAGATCAGATATACGGCTGATACTTCCGGATAATTACAGATCCGTTCTGCAGTCTTATCAAATCCTGTGTCACGCTGTGGTGTTACTTTTACTTCGATCAGGGCATTCACATACTCTGTTCCTGTCTTATCCCAGTCGATCAGTGTATGATAGCCACAGATGATCTTTGCTCTTTCCATGGCAGAAATCTCATTTGCTACGGTTACTTCGTCGGTTCCAAGAAGAACTGCCAGTTCTCCGAGGTCCACCCTGCTATGCTTCTCCAGATACAGGAGTATCTGCTTTCTTAATTCTTCCATCATTCATACCTCCGCTATATAGCTTCAAGATCTCATCCGGAGCCGGACGGTCGATATAACGCATCTCTTCTCCATTTCTTAAGATCTTATCGTTGTTGTCTGTTGTATGTCCGATTACTGCTGCTGTAATCCCCTGATTGTTCAGCGCATCTGCCAGTACTTCCCCATTGTCAGTCACAGCCAGAAAACTTCCTGTAGATATCATCTGATATGGATTCAGCCGGAAATGTTCACATACCTCGATCGTTTCCTGTAAAATACTGATTTTCTTCATATCAAGATCCAGTCCCTGCTCTAATTCCAGTGCCAGATTCCACAGTGCTGCCAAGATCCCGCCATCTGCGACCTGACGTACGACAAATGCGCCCCCGGCTTTTGCGGCTTCGATTTCTTTTGGAGCAAATATCTGCTGTCCGTATGACTTTATCTGCTTCATGAAAACCGGCGCAAAACGAGTCTTAAGTTCCTGTTCTTTTTCTTCTGTGATCCGGAGCATACCATCCATTCCTGCATGCCCTGCGAACACAATATCCTTACAGGCTCGTGCGGTTTCCCGGTTCCATGCTTCTTCCTTTGGAGCCTTTGCGATTCCTGTAACCGTCACTGCGATCGTCCGAACCGCCGGATTGACAGATGCCTGTACTCCTGCAAGCATGATATTATACTTTTTGCATGCTTTTTTGAGAAGCTTTTCAATCTTGTGGATTCTGGATTTGAACACGTATTCCGGATAGGCGATCTGTACACTAATACCTGCAGATGCTTCATGCGCATCCTGCATATCCTCACTCCGAATATCCGCTTCCTGCTCCTCATCCTCTGTTATATCAGGGCAGACAGAGAACACTGCACCCTGTGCCGCCAGTGCGTTCACAGTCTGTGCAAGTGCGTGGACACCGATCTGCGGAGATAAACCGTAGGCGGTAACTGTTTCGCTTATAAGCTGTTCTGTCTGTGTCTCTATCTTCATGTTTATTATGTTCCCCTTTTATATTTATACAAGATACGGAATAATCATCGTTGCTACCATGGCAATGATGACGATAAGCACAACAATTGATACAATTCTTCTTGTTCTTTTATTGTTGAAATTCATTCTTCTACCTTCTTTGATTTTATTTTCGTTACTGCTTCTTCTCATTCTTATCAATTTTACGTAAACAGCAACGTATTTCTCTACATTTTATACTCTTTACAATATTTTTGCAAGAAACAATCCTCACATTTCGGACTTCTTGCGCTGTAGATCGTACATCCTTTTCATAATTTAATTTTCTCTATCTTACAGACTCTTGCCTCCTGATTCAGCGGATTTCTGTTCTGATAGTCAAATAAAATATAGGTATCTGTCAGTTTGAAATATTCCAGATGCGTCATTTTACGCATCTGATTTCTGTCATATTTCCCATAATCCGGAAGGTACGTATGTGTCTCTTCTTCTTTTTCGTAAAATGCTCTCGCTACGTCTTTTGCCACCAGATATTCCCCGGCGAATTCCGGACGACTCTTCGCATTTTCACGAAGATAATAATCATAGGTGAGGACTTCCCGGAACCGCTCTTCTTTTTCTTTATGATGAAGTCGTATATAATTCAGCAAAATCTCATACCTGGCACTCCGCTTGTGTTGAACGGCATTGTAACCATTGTCTTCGTAATAAGATGCAAGCCGGTCATACATGGTGAATGCAGAGTCGTATTCCTTTTCCAGTTCTTCCATCGTATTCGTAAACTGACGGCTGTTATAGTAGACCTCCACCATCTCCTCAATCCCTTTCAGGCGCAGCACATCTTCATAGGAAATCCATTTTGTATACAGTACTTCATACGGTGGGTGCGCTTTATGGACAATACCGTACTCTTCCTGATGTTCCTGCATAAAGGACCCCTTCAACACTTTCAGAAATCCAAGCTGGAGTTGCTCCGGTTTTAATGCATAGACATCATCAAAGGAATGTGCGAAGCTTTCCACATCTTCGTACGGAAGTCCGGCGATCAGGTCCAGATGTTCATGCACATTTCCCTTATCCTGAATTCTCCTCACGATTCTGGATACTTTTTTAAAATCCATAACTCTGTGGATCTCTTTGATCGTCTTCGGATTCGTTGACTGCACACCGATCTCAAGCTGCACCAGTCCCGGGCGCATCTGTTCCAGAAGTTCCAGTTCTTCTTCATTCAGAATATCCGCAGCAATCTCAAAATGGAAATTCGTAATGCCGTTATCATGCTCCATGATATATTTCCAGATAGCAATGCTGTGCTCATGTTTGCAGTTGAATGTACGGTCGACAAATTTTACCTGCGGAACTTTGTGATCCAGGAAGAACTGTAATTCCTTCTTCACCAGTTCTATATCCCGGAAACGCAGACGCTTATCTACCGATGACAGACAATAGCTGCAAGAGAACGGACATCCTCTGCTGGTCTCGTAGTAAATGATCTTGTGCTCAAAATCTTCCATGTGATCGTAGACAAATGGGACTTCGCTCAGATCCATGATCGGACGCCATGGATTGTCGATGATCTCTCGTTTTCCCATCCGGAATGTAATTCCCATAACATCTTTTAACTGCTTATCCACATTTTCTTCACATTCATTTCGGTATATCCGGCAGATTTCTTTGAACGTTTTCTCTCCTTCGCCTTTCATCACTCCTTTGACACATGGAAGTCGTCTTAATACTTCTTTTGCATCATAGGAAACCTCCGGCCCGCCAAGCCAGATTGGCATATCCGGACGCAGCTTTCCGATTTCAAGCACAATTTCTTCTATATAATCCAAATTCCAGATATAACAGGAAAGGCAGAGAATATCCGGTTTTCTCTTATAGATATCCATCAGGATATCATCCTTCTGCTGATTGATCGTGTACTCCCCGATCTCCACTGCCGGGTCTTCCGCATAGGCTTTCAGGCTGTAGACCGCCAGATTGGAATGTATATATTTTGCATTGACTGCTGCCAGTAATATCTTCATTATATTCTCCTCCAGATCAGAATCTCCCTCTCCGGTCATATACCGGATAAGATAAATCCTCATATATCTAGGTATTATAAATTGGTATCGCCTTTTTTACAACATTTCCATTGACTTTTTGCCCGGAACACGTTAAAATATTGAGCTGTGCAGCCGGGGTGTTAGCGGTACCTTGCACCTGCAATCCGCTATAGCAGGGGTGATATTGCGCAGAGGGCTTGTTTTTGCAGAGCTGCCCTTAGAAAGTGGCGTTGATGTTTGGGTCTTACGCGACGGAACTCCATGAACCATGTCAGGTCAGGAATGAAGCAGCATTAAGTGGAATCTTCCGGGTGCCGTAAGGGTGCCTGGGCTGAGTTAACTACTAAGGTAACGTCTGTGAAGGCTCGTTCGAAGCGCAATGCACATAATAAAATAAACAGATATTAAAAATATCCACACCGTGTGGATATTTTTTTATATCATACAATTTGTAATTTGAATGTTCGCAAGCATTCCTACCGTCTTTTCATTCATATGGTCACCTATCTCTTATATTTCCTCTGTCTGCTCTTTTTCCAGTTGCTTTTTCTTTTTTCTTGCCTCTCTTAATTCTTTAAAAAATGATTTCATCATCCGGCTGCATTCTTCTTCCATGACTCCTGTCGTCAATTCCACCTGATGGTTAAATTCCGGCATATCCAGAAGGTTTAAGATAGATCCCGCACAACCGGCTTTTGGATTCATACAACCGACTACCACCCTTGTCATCCGGGACTGTACGATTGCACCAGAACACATCTGGCAAGGCTCCAGTGTCACATACATCGTACAATCCTCCAGTCTCCAGTCATTCATTTTCCTGCTTGCTTTCCTGATCGCAGCCAGTTCCGCATGTGCCAGGGTATTGTTGTCTATCGTTCTCCGGTTGTACCCTCTTCCTATGATCTTATCCTGATACACGATCACACACCCGATCGGTACTTCTCCGATCGCATAAGCTTTTTTCGCCTGTTTGATTGCTTCTTTCATATATTTTTCATCTGTACTTTGCATTTCCACACTCCATCTGATTATATTTTTCTTTGTATATCTGCGCAGTCTTCCGATCCGCGGACATCTCTGCACCAGTATCCGAATGTCTCTCTGTCATTCGTTTCTTCTTCCGTAAGCGCAAGTCCGGTCTCCTCAACCGGCAGAAATTCCGGAAACCCAAAACTTTCTGCTGCTTTAGCTTCCTGTGGATGATATACTCCAGGTACTCCTAATTTTAACTGACCATCACAGACTGTCAATATCAGGTGATGATAATTATAATACCCATGAACCAGAAAACTATTGTTCGCATGCTTCCATTCACATCTCGGAAGACATACCATATCTTTCCGTTGGATTTTTCTGACTTTATATCTTTTCCCACATTCCTTTACTTCCTGTTCCTCTGAAGCCTCTGCAATACTCTTTTCTTTTTCATGCGTCTCTTCCTCCGCCATCTCCCACTTTTCCATCTGACAGATATTTACCGCATCGTCATTCCACACTGCAGCATAACAGTGCCCGCTTATGTCTTTCAAAATGATTCCGTTGACCAGATCATAATTTTCTTTCTCCCCCATATCTTCCGGTGTATAACACAATTGATAATTCAGTCCGGGAGACGGCGGCTCTGTCACTCCCATATTGATTCCGGTACATTTTTCATCCTGATTCCAGAACAAATATACTTCCAGTCCCTTTGCGTCTTCTTCCATCCGGAATCCTTTTCCGTGTACATGGATCACACACTGTTCCATATCCTGTTCTATTTTTACGAAGCCTACATTCCGCATCTTCTTCTCTTGTTCGTATTCATACAGATACCGAATAAACCGTCTCAAAATATCCACTCCTGTTTACGGCTGTTTATCACAATCTATTCTGAAATATTTTCTTTTATGCCATAATCGCATTCAATTCCTGATACAACCTCTTCGCATAGCTGTCGGTCATTCCGCAGATATAGTCCGTAACCAGTAATAATCTCAGATACAACCGGTAAATGTCTGACTGGCCCTCCGCATGATAGCGGTATGCTTTTTTGTAATTATTGGAAATAAACGAAACCAGCCGTTCTTCTATAGAATTCAGTTTCTGTGCCGGATCATCATATTTAATTATCGCACCCATGAAGCGGTCCATCAGATTGTCAAGCATCACTGCTTCCTTCACTTCCATCCGGTAGATTGTTTCTGACTTAAACACACATTTGCATGCAATCTCTCCAAGTAATTTTACAAGTCCTTCCGCCGGTGTATCTGCGAATAAATCTGTTTTATATACTCCATTCATAATCTCATCGTAATGAGAAGTAAATCCAGATGTTGCATATCCGATCAGAACTCCCTGTGCCTTTACGATCCAGTTTTTCACCGCATAATCTCCGGGGTTATCTACTCCGTTTTTCTTTGCATGTTCGTATAATTCCACCAGTTTATCTGCCGGCCGGAACCTATTCCATTCCGCCTGTTCCGGAACTGCCAGCTTCTTTTCCCTGTTTTGAAGCTTCCGCAATTCATCCCGCAGACTGTGATAAGTAATGAACCCTTTCACAAATGCATCTTCGATATCTGCCGTTTTATATGCAATATCATCCGCTGCCTCCAGAATAAATGTCAGAGGATGTCTGCAATTTCCCGCCCCTGTCTCCATCACGATATCTTCGAATAACTCCCGGTCCGCATAATAATATCCCATCTTTTTTTCCCGGATATCCCCGGACTTTGGCCGGATCTGTGTAGATGCCACCGGATATTTTATAATTGTGTTTAAAAGCGCATAGGTAAGATTCATTCCATTTTCATCTACCAGGAAATGGAGTTTACTCACCAGCCTGAGCGCCTGTGCATTTCCTTCAAAATGATAAAAATCTTCCCTCATCTGTTCTTCCAGCAATTCTTCTATCGGTGTTCCGTGATATTTTAACACCGGAAGATTCCGTTCAAACCACTCTCTGATCGCAAACTCCCCATAATGTCCGAACGGAGGATTTTCAATGTCATGAATCAGTCCTGCACACTGAAGAATATTGCAAATGTCTTCTTTCATCCCCGGAGTGAAACTTGTATCTTTCTTATGTGCCAGTATGCTTTCGCCGATATTCTGCCCCAGCGATTTTGCCAGCGATGATACCTCCATAGAATGGGTCAGCCTGGTCCGGATAAAATCACTTTTATCTAATGGAAATACCTGTGTCTTGTCCTGAAGTCTCCGAAATGATGCACTTCCGATAATCCTGTGGTAATCCTTTTCAAATTCACTTCTCAGATCGGTATCGGCGGAACGTACATCCTGATGTCTGCCCGGCCTTTGTCTCTTTGTCGATAAAAGTCTTGTCCACTCCATTTTACATCCTCCTTTTTGTCAAAAAGTGTCCAGCCGGATCTCCGGCTGAACACCTTATTTACAGCATTACTTTCTTAAGTTCATTTTCCATTAATCCAGATAGATCGGCGGCTCATAATCTTTGCCAAGTAACGCTTTCTTACGCTCCTGATATCCGAGGAACGCCCACTCCGTCATATCTGTCCACTGATGAGTTCCACGGTCATATACCTGCACATAACCGATCCGGTTCGGATGCATTCTTACACTGTTCGATTCATATTCATGTCCGGTGTAAGGGTTAAGTTCCCCTTTCTCAAGATCCTCTTCCGTTGATGTAAATAAATCCTCTTCATTCTCCTGTGCATACCTGTTCTGATATCCTGCATCATAGTTCGTATTTAACTGTTCTGCATTTTCATAAGCAGCCGTTTCTGTCTCTGCGGCATATGTCTCTGCTTCCTCAGATTCATCCGGAAGAAACTCTTCTGCAAGTTCACCTGATTCTCCATCTTCTGAATAATCAAATTCATGATATTGGATTTCCGGTTTTTCTTCCTCTTTTTCTTCTTTCACCGGTTCTTCATGCTTTTTATGGATTCCGAAAAATGCTCTCCACCCATGTGCCTTCTTCTCCGGCTCAGTCTTCTTCGGTTCCGGTTCTGCTACTTCCGGCTCAATCACCGACTCTTCTTCATACTCCGGTTCTGTCTCTTCATATACCGGCTCTTCTACATACTCCGGCTCTGCTTCTTCATATGCAGGCTCTTCTGCATACTCCGGTTCTGCTTCTTCATATGCAGGCTCTTCCGCATACTCCGGTTCTGCTTTTTCATATGCAGGTTCTTCCGCATACTCCGGCTCTTCTTCATATGCAGGCTCTTCTACCTGTCCATCTTCCGGCTCTGGCTCATATGCAGGCTCCTCTGCATACTCCGGTTCTGCTTCTTCATATGCAGGCTCTTCTACCTGTCCATCTTCCGGCTCCGGCTCATATGCAGGCTCTTCCGCATACTCCGGTTCTGCCTCTTCATATGCAGGCTCCGCTGCTGCTTCCGGCTCTTCTGTAACAGACTCTTCCGGCTCTGCTGCAGGCTCATTCACAAAAAAGTCAAAAATCGTCTCCTGGACATATTCCGGATTCTCTTCTACAACTTTCTTTGTTTTTTTCTTGCTTTTCTTCTTCTCAATCGCATCTAATTCTTTATGAATATCGACCAGTTCTCCAATCGTAATATCCCTTTCTTCCGCTCTTGCAGGTGCCGCTTTCTGTTCCGGTTCTGCAGCTTTCTGTTCTTTCACCGGTTTCTCTGTGCGGTCTTCATGTTCTTCTAATATATCTAAATAGAACGGGCATTCCAAAATCTTTGCAATCATACGCATATCCTGCTCCTGGAAATTATCTCTTCCGAGACGTTGTGTCAGGTTCTGGCGCGACATCTTTTTTCCTGTCTGTTTTTCTATCTTTTCTGCAAGTTCTTTGATGGTCATTCCTTTACGGCTAAGAATGATCTTGACCTGTTCTCCAAATGTTAATTCCAACATCGTCTTCCTCCTTAATTATTCTTACGCTCCCATACTCTCCTCATGTGTTTTTTTATGGTTTTGTAAACAATTTTCTATCTTGATAAATCTTTATTTTTCCCTTTTATATTCTAACAAATCACCGAAATCACGTCAACTACGCAACTCATCAATTTTCCCTGAATTCCCGGTTAAAAATGAAGTTTTTCGTTCCATTCCCTCACCACATTTTCATCGATTTTCACTATTTTCCTATCATAAGAAAGAATTCCATTTACCTCTTCTTCTATATCTGATATTTGTGTATAAACCGTTGCACTTAATCCCCTGCTGATATTCGGGATAACGAGTTTTTTTATCAGTTTTTCATACGCTCTGCTGAGTTCTTTTTTTCTTTTAAATATCTTATATCCGTAAATATCTTTTTCATACATACTGTGCTTCGGAATCTGAAGCGAGTATCCCCCGAATTCGGTAAGCGCTGTCACCCGCTTTTCCGGTGTAATATTCAGCGGGAAGAAATAATCATGAATACTTTTGATATCCCCACATCCCTGATCAAACCATCCGCTTGCAGAATCAATCAATCTGGTATGATCTTCTGCCAGAGCAACGTCTGTCATCTTCCTCGTCTTGAATTGTCCCCAGCCCTCATTAAATATCACCCATGTCACAACGGACGGATGATTATATAACCGCCGGATCGTTTCTTTCATTTCACTTTCAAACTGTTTCTGTCCGGCCGGATCCTGACGTCCCATCAGATGCAGCCTTGTATCCTTTGCACGGATATGCGTTCCTTCCATAGCTGTTGCCAGCCAGGTAACATACCAGCTCTTATATTCACGTCCTCCATTCACCATATCCTGCCATACCAGCATGCCAATCCGGTCACAGTGATAATACCATCTCTGCGGTTCTATCTTGATATGCTTCCGGATCATATTAAATCCCAGATCCTTCATCTTCTGGATATCATAGATCATCGCTTCATCACACGGTGGTGTATACAAGCCGTCCGGCCAGTATCCCTGATCCAGAACTCCTTTTTGAAAATATGGTTTGTTGTTCAAAAAGATTCTCGGGATTCCGTTTTTGTCATTCTTCACTTCTATCTTACGCATGGCAAAATAACTCTCTACCGAATCATTCCCCATCTTTATATGCACATCGTATAAAAACGGATCCTCCGGACTCCAGTTTCTCATATGCGGAATTCGCACCATACATGGTCTCCCTGTCCTGCCGGTAGTTTTTAACGGCCACATCGTTCTTGCCGTTACCGTCACATCATAGTCGATATCTTTTCTTCCGGCGGCATCTTCCAGCTGTATCATAACGGAAGACTGGTCATAAAGCGGTGTGATCTTCAGATCTTTGATGTGATACTCCGGAACCTTTTCCATCCATACCGTTTGCCAGATACCACTTTGCGCTGTATAGAACATCCCGCCATTTTCTAATTTCTGTTTTCCCCTGCTGTAATAATATGTATCGGAATAATCTTTTACTTTTATTGTCAGTGTATTTCTTTCTTCTTTTAATGCATCTGTAATATCGAATGAAAACGGCAGATATCCTCCCACATGTTTTCCTTGTTTCTTTCCATTTACATAGACAACTGCACACTGATCCACAGCTCCGAAATGAAGCAGCCAGCGGCTTCCTGTTTCTGGTCTTATCTCTTCCGGAAGACTCCTTTTATACCATAAAAATTCATCCGGCTTTAACTGTCTTCCGACTCCCGACAGTGCTGCCTCCGGTGAAAACGGAACCAATATGTCTCCGTTCATTTTCTTTGGAAATCCTTTTGTGTCTTTTATTGCATATTTCCACACACCGTTCAGCTTCACATAACTTTTCCGGCGCATCAATGGTCTTGGATATTCCCCTAATACATTCTTTTCATTTATATTGTCTGCCCATTTCGTCTTTAACTGTCTCATGTTCATACACCCCTTTTTAAGCAAGTCTGACTTCTTGTAATCTCCCCCCGATTTCATCATCTGTCGTAATCACTGCGGCTCTTGCATTCCCCTGCTTCAGTTCATATTCCCTGCACAGGTAGATCCCGGGATATTCATCCGGCTGCTTTCTCATATATGGTATGCCATCCGGCCTCCAGGCAAATTCATATGTCCGCATATCCAGCCCCATGCCCCTCCTGGTGGCTTTCATAAAGCTTTCTTTCAATACCCAGAAACGGTAGAACCATTCTGCCTGTTCTTTTTCATCCGCACCTGCACGGATAATCTTACATTCTGATGGACAGAAATAGCGTTCAGCTACTGACATCCTTAATGCTCCCGTCATCTCCACATCACATCCGACCTGCACGCCTTCCCGGTCACTGCAGGCGCACAATACATACTTTCCCGAATGCGACAGATTGAATACAGCATCTTCCGGAAGTCCGGTCGTCTCCTGTATCTTCTCCCATAAGATCCATGCACCGACACTCCTTGCACGGTCTGCCACATTCCGCAGCTTATCCGCTTTTTCCTTTCTCCACTTTGGCACCCTGTTATAATATGCACGATATATTTCTTCTATTAATAGTGGTGTAATATCTGCTGCCCATACATTTACCATTTTCCCACTCCCTTTTTACTATACAATTTTAGTCTAACACACTTTTAAAAAAATGAAAGAATTTATCCAATAAAAGTATTGACAATCAAATTCCATTGCGTTAATATATCATTAGTTTCACACTTTAAGTGTTTAAAGTTTTGCAGTGCGAATATTTTACAGTGCGACCGCAACAGATTCACACGAGAAAGAAAATATCACACAGGCACAATGATCATACATATTGGAGGATATTAATTATGATTATCGTATTAAAACCACATACTACAAAAGATGATGTTTCTCGTGTTGAGAACATGGTCAAAAAGAGAGGTCTTAACACACATATTGTACAAGGCGAGGAGATGACAGTGATCGGCTGTATCGGTGACACAGCCAAGGTTGATTCCAAATTATTCGAGATTGATTCTGCAGTTGATAAAGTTATGCATGTACAGGAACCGTACAAATTAGCTAACCGTGCATTCCATCCGGAAGATTCCATTATCGATGTATCCGGCGTAAAAGTCGGCGGAGACAATCTTGCAATGATCGCCGGTCCTTGTTCCGTAGAATCATACGAACAGGTTCTTGAAATTGCCCGGGCAGCAAAAGCTTCCGGAGCCAACTTACTCCGCGGAGGTGCATTCAAGCCAAGAACAAGCCCTTATTCATTCCAGGGACTCGGGCTTGAAGGTCTTGATATCTTAACCGCAGTTAAAGAAGAGACCGGTCTTCCGATCGTAACTGAACTGATGTCCGACAAATACCTTGATGTATTTAACGAAAAAGTAGATCTTATCCAGATCGGTGCACGTAATATGCAGAACTTCGACCTGTTAAAAGAATTAGGACAGCTTGATCGTCCAATCCTTTTAAAGAGAGGTCTGAATGCAACTTACGAAGAATGGATCATGTCAGCAGAATACATCATGGCATCCGGTAATGAAAATGTCATCCTCTGCGAACGTGGAATCCGTACTTTCGAAAGCTATACAAGAAATACTTTGGATCTTCAGAGTATACCTGTACTTCGCAAACTGACACATCTTCCGATCATCGTTGACCCAAGTCATGCAGGTGGAAAATGGTGGTTAGTAGATTCCATGGCAATGGCTGCTGTAGCCGCCGGAGCAGACGGACTGATGATAGAAGTACACAACGATCCCGAATCTGCACTCTGCGACGGAGCACAGTCATTAAAACCTAAAAAATACGACGAATTACTCAAACAGGTTGCACAGATTGCAAATGTAGTCGGAAAAGCCATCTAATATATGCAGCCTCATAGTTTACAGGAGCTTTAAAATGAAACTTACAGTTAATCTGGGAAAAGACAGTTATCCTATTTATATTGAAAATAATATATTGTCCCAGGCAGGGAACTATATCCGTAAGATGTATCATGGCAAACGCATTATGATCATTTCGGACGATAATGTATTTCCTCTATACGGAGATACACTGATCCGTACGCTGGATTCAGATTATGAATGCTATCATCTGGTACTTCCTCACGGTGAATCAACCAAGGATTTCCAGACACTTCCGACTGTCTACAAGGCAATGCTGGAGGCAAAGATTTCCCGTAGTGATCTGGTCATCGCTCTTGGCGGCGGTGTCATCGGTGATCTTGCAGGATTTGCCGCTTCCAGTTATCTAAGAGGTGTAAAACTGGTGCAGATCCCAACTTCACTGTTGGCGCAGGTTGATTCTTCTGTCGGTGGAAAAGTCGCAGTAGACCTTCCGGAAGGCAAGAATCTGGTCGGCGCATTCTATCAGCCTTCACTGGTGCTGATCGATCCACTGGTACTTAACACGCTGAAAGAACGATTTATCAACGATGGTATGGGAGAGGTTATCAAATACGGCTGCATCAAAGATGCGGATTTATTTAGTACCTTGGAATCACACAGTTCTTTTGAAGATTTAAAAGAAGAACTGCCTGCCATCATCACACGCTGTGTAGATATCAAACGAATGGTTGTAGAAAATGATCAGTTTGACACAGGTGAGCGTATGTTACTGAATTTCGGACACACACTGGCTCACACCATTGAACAACATTTCCATTATCAGCGGGAAAGTCATGGCGAAGCCGTTGCCATCGGCATGTATCAGATCACCAGGATTGCCGAGGAAAAAGGATTAACATCAAAAGGAACTGCAGACCGTATCCAACAGGTTTTAAAAACCTACGGACTTCCTTTTGAATGCGGTCTCACTCTTGGGACATTAACTGAAGCGATCGCCTTAGACAAGAAGAATCTGAACGGTAATCTCAACGTCATACTACTTCATGAAATCGGTGACAGCTACATCGAAGCTACAGACATTCAGTTCTTTGCTGAAACAGCAAGGCTTGTATAAATATAATTTTGGAGGATATATATCATGGGTAAATTAGAAGGAAAAATCGCAATTGTAACGGGATCAGGAAAAGGAATCGGACGTGACGCAGCACTTGCTATCGCTGCTGAAGGTGCCACTGTCGTAACAGTAGCAAGAACACAGTCTGATCTTGATGAAACAGTAAAAATGATCGAAGATGCCGGCGGAACAGCAATCTCACTTTCCAGAGACCTTACAGACGGAGAACAGGTTGCCGACATGGTCAAAACTGTTGTTGATAAATACGGAAGAATTGATATTCTCGTTAACAATGCAGGCGGATACCCAAAAGAGATCTACAAAAATATCGAACATCAGGCAATTAAGATCTGGGAATGGTCAGAAGAACAGTGGGATCAGATCATCAAGACAAACTTAAGAATTCCATTCCTTGTAACTAAAAATGTTGTACCTGTAATGATAAAACAAGGAAAAGGAGATATCGTAAATGTATCTTCAAGAATGGGTCGTATTGCATCTCAGATGGGTGCATACGCTGTTGCAAAAGGCGGTATCGTAACCATGACCAAGACAACTGCCATCCAGACAAAAGAATACGGAATCAAATGTAATGCCGTATCTCCTGGAATCGTAGACACACCGGGACAGAGAGTATACAACCACTCTGTAGGCCAGGACGGATGCCCGATGGGAAGCTCAAAAGATGTTGCAAAAGCAATCATCTACCTGCTGGCAGATTCACCGGCAGTTATGACCGGACAGTCTGTCGACCTGTTCACAACAGTATAAAACCAACTGAATATCAAAACTACAAGAGACACTGTCATCACTGGCAGTGTCTCTTGTAATCCTTTTTTAACACCAATTCATTTATTTCCCCGGCTGTCCATAATAAGCATTTGCTCCATGTTTTCTGAAGTAATGCTTATCCTGTAATTCCTGTGGTGCAGGTTTTACGTCCGGGTTGATCATTTCACATCTGGATGCCATCTTGGCTACTTCCTCTAATACAACTGCGTTGTGAACCGCCTCATGGGCATCCTTTCCCCATGTAAATGGTCCGTGATTCTTACAGAGTACTGCAGGTGTTGCAACATAATCCAGATCATCTTCATCGAATCTGTCTGCGATCAGGACTCCTGTGTTCTTCTCATATGCTTCATCAATCTCTTCTTTTGTAAGATTTCTTACACATGGAACTGTTCCATACAGATAATCTGCATGTGTAGTTCCATAACAAGGGATTCCTCTTCCTGCCTGAGCCCAGCTTGTTGCCCATGGAGAATGTGTATGTACAACACCTCCGATATTCGGGAATCTGTTGTACAGTTCTACGTGTGTCGCTGTATCGGATGATGGATTTAAATCTCCTTCTACCTTGTTTCCCTGAAGATCTACAACAACCATATCTTCCGGTGTTAATTTGTCATAATCAACTCCACTTGGTTTGATGACAAAAAGTCCTTTTTCACGGTCAATCCCGCTTACATTTCCCCATGTAAATGTTACCAGATCATATTTTGGAAGAAGCATGTTTGCTTCATATACTTCTTTTTTCAATTCTTCCAGCATTTTTCTTATCTCCTTTATCTCTTCTATATCATATACAGATATGGGGACATAGCCATGTCCCCTCTGCTTTTACACAATATGACAACTTTTACAGATCTGCACAGGCTCTGCGCTCTACATCAAGCCCCTTCTTATATGTCTCCATAAATGCTTCGTATCCTGCTACCCCTTCCGGATCCGGATCGATCCTGCTTCCGGCATCGCTTCCGAATACTTTATTCTTCAGATAATCTTCCAGTTTCTCGCCTTCTGCACGTTTTACCATGTACTCAGCCAGGATAGCCATTCCCCATGGTCCGCCTTCTCCTGCTGTCTCCATAACTACGACCGGTGTGTTGATCGCATCAGCCAGAACCTTCTGTCCGACACCTTTTGTCTTGAAGAGTCCGCCATGACCGAGAACAGTATCAATCTCTACACCTTCATCTTTTGTTAAGATGTCCATTCCGACTTTGATAACACCAAGTGCTGTGTACAGATGAGATCTCATGAAGTTCGCCAGAGTGAATTTTGTCTCCGGTGTTCTTACTACCATCGGACGTCCTTTTTCTACATTTGTGATAGGCTCTCCTGCATAGTTGCCGTAAGAAAGGATTCCGCCGCAGTCAGCATCGCCTTCCAGTGCTTTATTGTAAAGTGTTCCATACATCTGGTTCATGTCCACGTCTGCTCCGATAGAATCTGCGAATTCTTTGAACAGATTTACCCATGCATTCAGGTCTGTGGTTCCGTTGTTAGAATGCACCATGGCAACCAGACTTCCGTCAGGTGTTGTAACCATGTCGATCTCTGTATGCAAATCTTTCAGAGGCTTCTCAAGGACAACCATAGAGAAGAATGAAGTACCTGCGGAAATGTTACTTGTACGCTGTGCTACGCTGTTTGTAGCTACCATACCTGTTCCCGCATCTCCTTCAGGAGGACAAAGCGGGATACCTGCTTCAAGATTACCTGTAGGATCAAGAAGTTTTGCTCCTTCTTCTGTCAGAGTTCCTGCTGCCTCTCCTGCTACGAGAACTTTTGGCATGATCTCTTTTACTTTCCATGGATAGTTCTCACCTTCAATCAGCTTGTCGAACTTCTCGATCATCTCTTCATCGTAATCTTTTGTATTCATATCAATTGGGAACATTCCGGATGCATCACCTACACCAAGAACCTTCTCTCCTGTCATCTGCCAGTGGATATATCCTGCAAGCGTTGTCATGAATGCAATATCTTTTACATGTTCTTCTTTATCCAGGATACACTGATACAGATGCGCAATACTCCATCTCAGTGGAATGTTGTACTGGAACAGATCTACCAGCACTTCAGAAGCTTTTCCTGTATTACTGTTTCTCCATGTCTGGAATGGCGCGAGAAGCTTTCCTTCTCTATCAAATGCCATATATCCGTGCATCATGGCACTGAACCCGATCGCTCCGAGTTTTTTAATTGTTACTCCGTACTCTTTCTGTACATTTTCTGCCATGTCACGGTAACTGTCCTGAAGACCTGTCCAGATATCATCCAGAGAGTAAGTCCACAGTCCGTTCTCGTAACGGTTCTCCCATGTGTGGCTTCCGGATGCAATTGGATTGTGCTCCTCATCGATCAGTACCGCTTTAATTCTTGTAGAACCGAATTCGATTCCCAGAAACGCTTTTCCGCTCTCAATGATTTCTTTTATATTACTCATTGTACGCTTCCTCCTAATATTACTTTTCTAATATTTCTTTTTATATACTACCCATTATACTATTTTTGCAGGGAAATATCTATTTGATATCCCCTGCAAAATGAAATGTTACTGCTTATGTGATAATTTCAATTATTTACGGAATGCAACACTGTTCCACAGGAGTTCGTTCTTGAACTGTCTGATTGTTGTATCCTTATCAATGTATACAGCTTCGATTCCCATGCTTGCTGCCCAATCACCCATCTGCTCTGCTGTTAAGTCATAAGAGAATGCTGTATGATGAGCTCCACCTGCCAGAATCCATGCTTCTGTTCCAACCTTTAAGTTCGGCTGTGGTGTCCAGAATGCTGTTGCTACAGGAAGTTTTGGCATTGGTTTCTCTGTCTTCTTGCAGTCTACATCGTTGATGATCAGACGGAATCTGTCACCAAGATCGATCAGAGATGTTGCGATAGCCGGACCTGTCTTAGATGTAAATACAAGTCTTGCAGGATCTTCTCTGTCACCCATGCTAAGCGGCTGCTCTTTGATGCTGATCTTGCCATCTGCGATTGTCGGGCATACTTCCAGCATGTGAGCTTCCAGAACGCCTTCTTTTCCTGGTACAAGGTTGTATGTATAGTCTTCCATGAATGAAGTTCCCTTAGCATCTTTCATTCCCTGAGTCATGATCTTCATAACACGAACCATAGCAGCTGTCTTCCAGTCACCTTCTGCTCCGAATCCGTATCCTTTTTCCATCAGTCT
>CAKRCY010000035.1:0-25787 GCA_934309195.1 uncultured Dorea sp. | reverse complement strand
AGGAACTACGCTCAAACTCGGCGTTCGCCTCAAACACGTTCGCTTCGTTCCTTTAACGGAGATTCTGACTCTCTAACCGTTTCTAATGGCATTCCACATTCACAATAATCCTTATCTATTGTTTCCTTCAAGTCGTGACTGGCTGCGGATGTTAATAAATGAAATGCCGGAAGTATAACCCGGTGGAGGCCACTACGGTTACGCACTTGCCATTTAATTGTAAGGCATTTGATACCCACGGAATAAAAAGTAGGAAGCCGTTCCAGTGAATGTGAAGAAGGTGTTGGAAATAGTTAAGCGTCAAAATTATGCGTTGGGTTTTCGAAATTTGCCTGTTTGAGCCGAATGGCGAGTTGCAAATTTCGGAAGCCCGTTTTTAGCATAATTTTGACGCTTTAGTATTTCCCACCGACAGAACCTGAACAGGAACGGCTTCCTACTTTTTATGCAGGTCCGGGTATCCAACGCCTTCCAGAATTAAATCCCAAGCATAAATTCATTGATCACATGCAGCACCCCATCCTCATCATTAGACTTCGTAATATAATCCGCCTTATCAAGAACGGCTGGTTGTGCATTTGCCATGGCTATGCCAAGTCCTGCGGTTTCGATCATGGTCAGATCGTTGTATCCGTCTCCGCAGCAGATCATCTCATCTGCAGTAAGACCGATACTTGTCAGTAATTTTAATAAAGAATGAGCCTTGTCGATTCCGGCCGGCATAACTTCTACAAAGAATGGATCCGAACAGTAGACGGACAGATAGGAGTGGAACTGTTTGCTGAGTTCTTTGCGTATCTGGTCTAAGATGTCGGGATCTCCGGTTACAAGAAATTTATTCGGATCATCCGGGATGACATCCAGAAAGTTGGTACTGGCATCAATGATCGGCATCTGATTGATGCGTGATTCCAGTTCTGTGTATTGATTGGACCGGATGCCGGATAAAATATGTTCGGGTGTGTAAGTGAGGATATCTACTCCGTGTCCGGCGTATTTTATCACCGTTTCGTAGACACCTTTTGCACAGTCAGCCGGAAGGATTTTATTGTAGATTGCTTCTTTTGTCCGGCAGTCGGTGATACGTCCACCGTTGAAAGAAAGAATGTAACTTCCATAATCTTCCAGATGAAGCTGCTCTGCCAGCGGAACGATACCTTTTGTCGGGCGTCCGCTGGCGAGAACAACTTTTTTACCGGCTTCCTGGATCTCGATCAGAGCATCCAGGGTCGGTTTTGTAATTTCTTTTTTGGAGTTGGTAAGAGTTCCGTCCAGATCAAGGGCGAGAATCTGATAAGCCATATAATAATCTCCTTAAATATCTCGTTTGTTTCGTTCTTTTTGTTATTTTATAATTCTTCCAAAGCATGAACAATCTGTGGAAAATTCATTCCGTGGGAGGCTTTTACCAGAACATTGTCCCCATCTTTGATGATGCCGGGCATAGCCTGAATGAAGCTTTCGTTATCAGCAAACCAAAGAGCCTGGGTATGTGTGCCCCTGGATGCTTCTTCTACCAGAGCGCGTGTCAGGTCACCGATTCCGCAGACAAGGTCTACATTCTGCTCTGCTGCATAAGTACCGACTTCTGCATGAAGTGATTCTGCAGTGTCACCGAGTTCTCCCATATTACCAAGGACTGCAACCTTACGTCCGATCGCCATATTAAGGACATCGATGGAAGCCTTCATAGAGATTGGATTGGCATTGTAGCAATCGTCTAAGATGATCATACGGTCTGTTTCTATAATATGGTTACGCCCCGGGATAGACGGCAGGGATTCGATACCGGCTTTGATCTCGCTGGCAGTCAGCCCCAGTGTATATCCGACAGCAGCACCTGCAACCGCATTGCTTACCATGTGGATGCCGGGTACAGGGACCAGACAGTCGAAGGAAGTTCCGTCCTTTAATGTGATCGTGCAGGAAGTTCCGCGGAGTCCCTGAGGTTCAATATTGTCGGCACGGAATGCACAGTTGCTTCCTGTCCCGAAGAATACAGGAGCGACACCTTTGACAGGACTCATCTTGCAAAGAAGGTCGTCATCACCGTTCAGAATGATGGAACCACCGTTTTTCATATCCTGGATCATCTGTGATTTTTCCTGAAGAATTCCCTCTCTTGTCTTGAAGAACTCCAGATGTGCGATACCGATATTGGTGATCACACAGATGTCAGGGCTGGATACAGATGAAAGGCGGCGCATCTCACCGAAGTGATTGACACCCATCTCAAGTACGGAAACCTCTGTATCCTCCGGCATATCGAAGATCGTGATCGGAAGTCCCCATTCGTTATTGAAGTTTCCAAGTGTTTTATGTACATGATATTTCTGAGCCAGAACAGAGGCAATCATCTCTTTGGTACTGGTCTTTCCGACACTTCCGGTAATTCCGACAACTTTCATATCAAAAGAATCACGATAAAGCTTGGCAATGTCAAGCAGTGCCTGCCCTGTGGATTCTACCAGAATATAAGGAAAATCCGTCTCACCGAGATCTTCGTGGGAGACAACACACATAGCACCGGCTTTTACTGTGTCCGGGATGAATTTGTGTGCGTTGACACGTTCTCCGTCAATGGCAACGAATAAGTAACCGGGCCGGACTTTCCGGCTGTCGATCACGACACCGGATACTTCCTGGCTGAGAATACTCTCATCGCCGTGGAAAGTCCCTCTGCATGCCCGGGTTATATTTTCAATTGAAAGATTTTTCATGGATCTTCATCCTCCTTAATAGCGGGCTTTCATAGATTCCTGAATGATGGCCTCACAAAGTTCGCTGTATTCATATCCGGCAGCTTTGGCAGCTTTCGGAAGAAGGCTTGCTGCGGTCATTCCCGGAAGGGCATTCATTTCCAGACAGTAGAATTCACCGTCTGCATCGGATACGATAAAGTCTGCACGGGAGTATACATCCATGCGGAGTGCTTCAAAGGCACGTTCTCCGGCACGCTGGATCAGTTCCTGTGTCTCTGCATCCAGTGATACAGGAGGGCAGATCTCGGAAGCACCGCCTGCCTGATATTTGTTCGCATAATCAAAGAGTCCGTCCTTTGGAACAATTTCAACGAGCGGAAGTGCTTTTCCTGCAAGAATACCGCAGGCAAATTCACGGCCTTTGATAAATGGCTCGATGACAACCTCGTCTGTGTTGTCTATATCAAAAGATTTGTGGATCGCATCATAATAATCTTCTTCTGTGTAACAGATGTATACACCGATACTAGATCCGTTTGAGCATGGCTTTACAACCAGTGGAAGGTAATATCCAAGTTCATCCAGACGGGTATCTTTCGTCTTTACTGTCAGAGAAGTTCCTCTTGGAGTCGGGACACCGCTGGTTTTGAAAATCTGTTTTGTGACCAGTTTGTTCATGGATAATGTACATCCAAGAGAGTTCGGTCCGGTGTATTTGATTCCCAGATTGTCAAAAGTCGCCTGAAGTTTTCCGTTTTCACCGATGGAACCGTGAAGAGCCATAAATGTGATATCAGCCATCTGGCAGAGTTCAATAACATTTGGTCCGATTTCGGAAGGTGACTGGTCCGGGCGTGATTTGCGAAGTGCATCCAGATCCGGTACAGATGTTGAGATTCCCTTGGAAATCTCAAGTCCGCCGTCCGGACGGTCGAATACTTCTTCTAATTTATCGGAATCGCATGGAAGGCCGAAGAACACATCCAGAAGGAATGCCTGATGTCCCATCTCACGGAGAGTTTTACAGATTCCGGCTCCTGAAAGTAAGGATACATCTCTTTCCGGACTGAGTCCGCCTGCTAATACTATAATTTTCATGATCAATAAGTCCTCCTTTAATCTGTCATATTCATCTGATCCAGCAGTGATTTTTTAACATTGTAGAGTTTCTGGGAAAGGTCCACATAAACTCTGTGTGGATAGAAGAGACGCTTGGTCTCATCCCATAAAGTGTCTTTTTCCGCGCGGCAATATGAGGCAATCTCTTTTAATGCCGGAGATTTGTAAATGCATTCGCCGTTTTTGAAGACGGGTACAAGAATCTCGCGTACCGTATAGGTACCGCCGGAAAGTTTCGTCTTTTTCCATGTTTCTATCGGGTCAAAGAGAAGCAGATCCTGTTCGGTATCAATGACTTCATCGGCAAAACAGATAAGGTCTGCCTTGATCTTACCGCTTTCTTTTTCGTAGATACGGTAGATCGTCTTATTACCAGGATTGGTGATCTTCTCGGTATTTTCAGATATTTTTATCTTCGGAACGAATTCGCCTTCTTCATTCTGGATGGCAGCCAGCTTGTACACACCTCCGAAGGAAGGGCAGTCCTTGGAGGTGATCAGGTTGGTACCGACACCCCAGGAATCAATGGCTGCGCCCTGCATCTTCAGATCGTGAAGAAGGAATTCATCCAGATCATTGGAAGCACAGATGGTAGCTTCAGGGAAGCCTGCATCGTCCAGCATCTTCCGTGCTTCTTTTGAAAGGTATGCAAGATCACCGCTGTCCAGGCGGATTCCGTATTTGTTCAGTGGTTTTCCGGAATCTTTGAATTCCCGGAATACACGGATGGCATTCGGGACACCGGATTTTAACGTATCGTATGTGTCAACTAAGAGTGTGCAGTTGTCCGGATACATCTCTGCGTAAGTCCTGAATGCAGTGTATTCATCCGGAAAACTCATGATCCAGCTGTGTGCGTGGGTTCCCATAACAGGGACATCAAACATCTGTCCGGCAAGCACATTGGATGTGCCGACACATCCGCCGATCATCGCTGCTCTTGCACCATATAATCCCGCATCAGGACCCTGTGCACGGCGCAGACCGAATTCCATAATACCATCGCCGTTAGCGGCAAATACAATACGGGAAGTCTTGGTTGCGATCAGTGACTGATGATTAATGATATTCAGGATCGCTGTCTCAACAAGCTGCGCTTCCATAATCGGAGCAATCACTTTCAGAAGAGGCTCCTTCGGAAATATGACGGTTCCCTCAGGGATGGCATAGATATCGCCACTGAAGTGGAAACCGCTCAGATAATGAAGAAAGTCTTCTTTAAAAATCCCAAGACCTCTTAAATAATCTACATCTTCATAAGTAAAATGCAGATTCTTTATATAATCAATTACCTGATCAAGACCGGCACATACAGAATATCCGTTGTTGCAAGGGTTCTGACGAAAAAATACATCAAAAATAACTTTTTCATTCTGCCCTTTTTCGTAATACCCTTGCATCATGGTGAGCTCGTACAGATCGGTCAGCAAGGTAAGATTGCGTTTGCTCATTTTCAAACTCCTTTTTACTGCTGTTTGCAGTACATTTCTTTTTTAGTTATACCGTTTTATTATAGCACTTAAGAGAATAAATGTAAAAGAAAAAAACAGGCACTAAACAAGTGCCTGATTCTTATGAATAGTCTCGCGGATGATATTACTGCAATGTTCGCCGATACGTTTTTTCTCGTCTTTGTCCAGTTCTTTCGGATAGATTGGTTTGCCATATTCCAAAATAACGTGTGTTTTCTTAATGAAAGGTATATGACCTTCAAAAATATCACAGGTATTATTCAGACTCATCGGTACGATCGGACATCCGGTCTTCTCTGCAATCTTAAAGGAACCGTTGTGGAACGGAAGTAAAGATAATTCTTCGCCGTTGTTCCTGGTGCCTTCCGGAAAGATACAGATAGATACACCGTGTTTTACATAATCGATTGCCTGAAGGATAGTCTTTAAGCCTTCTTTCGGATTCTCCCTGTCAAGGAAGAGACAGTAGAGACGCTTCATCCAGGTGCGGAGAAGCGGGATAGAGAGCATCTCTTTTTTTGCAATGTAACCGGTCAGGTTTTTGCATCTTGCATACGTGATCACGATATCAAAATAACTTCTGTGGTTTCCGATAAAAAGAACCGGCTCGTCCGGAACATTCTCCTCACCGATGACAGTGAGCTCGATCCCGGCAAGGCGGACAATCACTTTAAATGCCCACTGGACGATCCGCAGACTGGAATAATCCATTGTCTTTTTGCTGATTTTCCCAATCAACCATTCAATTCCAAGAACCGGAATGCCGATGATCAGGAATAAGATCACGAATAAGGCAACTGGTATAATTCTCATAATGAATACTCCTTTTCATTCTAGTTATTTTATCATAGCATAAAATCCGCATTTTTTACACCCATAGTGTGTAAGATAGTAGAGAGAAAATAGAAGAAGGCTGTATTGAAGAGAATAAAAATGCTCTTAACCGTGATCGCAGTTACAACGCTGCTTTCCGGTTGTAGTTTTGGCACGATAGAAGAACAGAAAACAGGAGATGTTACATATGAGATTGTAAAGAAAGAAGAGATTCCGGAACAACTGAAAGAAGAGATAAAAGAAGCTGAAAAAAAGGAAATGTGGATCAGTTATGCAGATACAGGAAAGGAAGAAGCATACCTGTATGTAGTGCGGGGGTACGGGACACAGCAGACGACCGGCTATAGCATTGAAGTAAATGCATGTTATGAGACAGTGGATACAGTGGTTATCCGTACAACGCTTCAGGGCCCGGAGAAAAAGGAAAAAATACACAAGAAAAAGACATATCCATACATTGTCATAAAGATGCCGTACACGGAAAAGCAGATTATATATGAATAAAAGATGTTGTAAAAGGAGGCAGGAACAATGGAATATCAGAAAAAAGAGATCCGTATATTTCAAAATGGAAGGACAGTAAATGACCAGTTCTATATTGACGGGGATTATAATGTTCCGGAGGCAAAACGGGATGTGGGAAAGATTATATTAAGCAATGGGATGTTGCGGGTAGAGGAGATGAAACAGGTAGAAAGCTATCTGAAAGTATCGGGAAAACTGGAGTTCAAAGTTCTCTATATGGCAGATGAGATGGTTCCGGTACCGGCAAGCCTGGAAGGGCGGATCCCATTTGAAGAGATGATCTATCTGGAGCAGGAACCGGAAGGAAACCTGGTGCTTCAGACGTCTGACACCGAGGTTACTGTAACGATGATCCACTCAAGAAAACTGAACATCAAGACACTGGCAGAGATTTCCATCGGAACCGAAAAGTGTACCGGTGAAGAGATTACAACCGATGTAGAAGGGGAAGTTCCGGTTTTTAAGAAAATGAAAGAAGAAGAGATTCTAAAAGTATTTGCTACCGGAAAAGATACTTACAGGATTAAAGAAGAGGTCACATTGAGCGGTACAAAGGAGCATATCGGCACACTTTTGTGGACGGATGTGACAGGTGGAAAAGCGGATACACAGTTAGGAACAGATGAACTGCTGATTAGTGGTGAACTTAACATGTTCTGCCTGTACGAAACGGCAGAAGGAAAGACGGATTGGATAAGCCGGACAGTTCCGTATGAGGGGCAGATCGAATGCATGGGTGTGATGCCCGGAATGTATCATCAGTCAGAATTACATCTTACGGATATCAATGTAGAGCCGCGGATGGATGAGAACGGCGAGATGCGTATTCTTGGCATAGAAGCAACGCTGCAAGTCCGTCTGATTGTCTACGAGGAAGAGAAGATCCAGATACTGGAAGATCTGTATATGCTGGATCATATCTGTATTCCGGAGGTGAAAGAAAAGAGGTTCTTCCGGTTAAAACTCCAGAATCATTCCAAATGCAGAATCAGTGAGGAATTAACACTGCCGGAGCTGAAAGAGGATATCTTGCAGATCTGTCACTGTAAAGGAAAGATTCAGATGGAAACAGTAAAAGCAGAGACGGATGGTGTACATATCGACGGTGTGCTGCACTTGCAGTTTTTATATGTACGGGAGGATGATCAGACGCCGTTTGGCGTATGGAATGGAATGGTTCCGTTCAGTTATCTCCTGGAAAACGGGGGCGGCGAACCGGATATGGAAGATATGGATTGTACGGTCGAGCAGCTTTCGGTAAATCTCATGGGAAGCGGTGAAGTAGAAGTGAAAGCCGTTCTGGCATTCAACTGTTTTCAGAAAGAACCGGTGCAGATACAGAATATTGAATCTGCGGAATTCCGTCCGATGGATACCGAAGAGTTGGAAAGCCGTCCCGGAATTGTCGGATATTTCGTACAACAGGGGGATACATTATGGAATCTTGCGAAAAAATATAACACAACGGTGGAAAATATAAAGGAAGTTAATTATATGGAAAAAGAAGGTATAAATAAAGGCGATAAAATATTGATTTTTAAGCAAAATTTGGATATACTGTAAGAATATTGTATACAAAATATAAGGAGATAAATAAGATGGATAAAATGGAATTGAAAGCACTTGGAAAGATTAATCTGGGTCTGGATGTTCTGGGACGGAGAGAGAACGGTTATCACGATGTGCGGATGGTGATGCAGACGGTATACCTGTATGACCAGATCCGGATGGAAAAGACGAAAAAACCGGGTATAGAATTGTTGACGAATCTTTTTTATCTGCCCGTGAATGAGAATAATCTGGCGTATCAGGCAGCAGACCTTCTGATGAAGGAGTTTCATGTAAAGGAAGGCGTGAAGATCACATTAGATAAACATATACCGGTAGCGGCAGGTATGGCAGGCGGAAGTTCGAACGCGGCAGCCGTACTGTTCGGGATCAACCGTATGTTTTCGCTTGGACTTTCACAGAAAGAACTGATGGAAAGAGGCGTGACACTGGGAGCAGATGTTCCTTATTGTGTTATGCGCGGAACCGTTCTTGCAGAAGGGATAGGAGAGATCCTCACACCACTTCCGGCATGTCCGAAATGCCATGTGCTGATCGCAAAACCGCCGATCAGTGTGTCGACAAAACTGGTCTATGAGAAGCTGGATTCCCATGAGATTGAGAATCATCCGGATATTGACGGAATCATCGATGGGTTGTATGACCAGGATATTACAAAGGTAGCATCCCGGATGGGAAATGTACTGGAGAAAGTAACAATCGAAGAATATCCGGTTATTGAACAGATTAAAAATGTCATGAAGGAGCAGGGAGCACTGAATGCGATGATGAGCGGAAGTGGTCCAACGGTATTCGGCCTTTATGAAACAAAAGAGAAAGCAAGAAAAGCAGCAGCAAAGATAAGAGAAAAGCAATTAGCAAAGCAGGTGTATGTGACCGGCATACATAATGCAAGGAGGAAATAGGCATGGAACCGAATTTTAAAGTAAACATGAATGAGTATCTGCCACTTAGAGATGTCGTGTTCAATACTTTGAGACAGGCGATTCTTCGAGGCGAGTTAAAACCGGGAGAAAGACTGATGGAGATCCAGCTTGCCAATAAACTGGGAGTCAGCCGTACTCCGATCCGTGAAGCCATCCGTAAGCTGGAGCTGGAAGGTCTTGTGCTGATGATCCCGAGAAAGGGAGCGGAAGTTGCAGAGATCACAGAGAAGAATATGCGGGATGTCCTGGAAGTCAGAAAGGCTTTGGAAGAACTGGCGGTTCAGCTTGCATGTGAGAAGATCACAGATGAAGAGATCGAAGAGATGAAGAAAGCGGCCGAAGAGTTCAAGATGATTTTAAAAAGCAAGGATATCACAGAGATTGCGGAAGCCGATGTACGTTTTCATGATATCATTTACATGGCAACGGATAATCAGAAACTGATTCTGCTTCTGAATAACCTGCGTGAGCAGATGTACCGTTATCGTGTGGAATATCTGAAGCGTGAAGAAGCACATCCACAGCTCATTGCAGAACATGCGGCAATTATCGAGTATATCAGCAAAGGGGAGAAGAAAGCTGCAACAGATGTTATGTGTAAACATATCGATAATCAGGTAACGACCGTGATCGATGTGATCCGTACAAAGCAGAACTAGAAAACAAAAAATTCAGAAAGTATGCCAGGAGTGTATAGATAAGAACCATTGTGTCAAGACTTCCTGTATCAGTAAGAATTACCGTTCATGCAGTATCCGTGAACGGTAAGAGGCAGGAAGGAGATACATAGATGAAACGGGAAAGAATTTGCCTGATCATAGCATGTCTGCTGTCATTTGCGCTGACAACCGGGATTATGGAACGGCGTATGGAAGTTGTTCATGCGGAGATTGCACAGACGCAGAAAACGCTGGCAGAGGAAGTGTTCCGCTTTCATGTGATCGCAGAAAGCAATAGTGTGAAGGATCAGCGGATTAAATTGCACGTCCGGGATACGGTACTTAGTTATATGAAATCACAAATGCCGGAAACGGAGCGTAAAAGCGCACAGTTAACGAAAGACTGGGTGAAAAAGCATCAGAAGGAACTGGTGAAGACTGCTGATGAAGTGTTAAAAAAAGAAGGCGTGTCATACCGGGCACAGGCAAAAGTGACGAGCTGCTATTTCCCGGATAAACGGTATGGTGATATCATATTTCCGGAAGGAGAGTATGAGGCGCTGAGGATCACTCTCGGAAGCGGAAAAGGACATAACTGGTGGTGCGTGCTGTACCCGAGCCTGTGCTTTACCAATGCGACCTGTGCGGTGGTTGATGAAGACGGAAAAAAAGAACTGAAAGAAGCACTCAGTGCAGAAGAATATGAGATGGTAACTGCTGCTTCGGAATTCAAGATAAAATGGTTTTTCTTCGGGAATTCCGATAAGAATACGGAAGAAGAGCATACAAAGGAGTCAGACTAACTATGAGAGACAATCAATATACTACAGAGGGAAGAATCCGGTTCAGTGAAGTGGATCATACCAGAAGAATCACACTGCCGGGGATCGTGAATTATTTTCAGGACTGCAGCACATTTCAGTCGGAAGATCTCGGACTGGGAATCGTGCATTGCAGCGAGCGGAAAAGAGCCTGGATCCTGTCGTCGTGGCAGGTAGTTGTAGAACGGTATCCGGAGATAGGAGAGAAGATACAGACCAGTACCTGGGCGACAGATTTCAAGGGATTGTTCGGGGAGCGTAATTTCTGCATGACAGATGAGAATGGAAACGATGTCGCATATGCCAATTCCCTGTGGGTATACATGGATATAGAGAGAGGACGTCCGGCAAGACCGGATGAATCAGAGATTGCCCCATATGGAACCGGAGAGCCATATGAGATGACATACGAATCTAGAAAGATTCCTCTTCCAACAGAATCGGAAGAACTGGAAAGCTTTCCGGTGCGCAGATATCATATCGACACGAATGAGCATGTTAATAACTGCCAGTATGTGCAGATGGCACTGGAGTCGCTTCCGAAAGACAAAGAAGTACACCAGATGCGTGTGGAATATAAGAAATCTGCAGTATATGGTGATATGATCTATCCGCGGATCGCAGCAGAAGATGACAGAACAGTCGTTGAATTATGTGATGAAAATGCAAAGCCGTATGCAGTGATTGAATTCAGATTTGCATAAGCAGGTAACAGATACATTAAAAGAGAAGGAAACAGAGAGGAAATATATGGGATTAACAGATTATTTGGGTAAGAAAAGAAGATTGATGATCGTCAAAGAAGTGGAGTTCGGAGTATATCTGGGAAACAAAGATGACAAAGTCCTGCTTCCGAAAAAACAGGTGCCGAAAGACGTAGAAGTCGGAGATCCGGTAGAAGTATTCTTATACAAAGATTCCTCCGACCGTCTGATCGCAACCACACAGGAACCGAAGATCACGCTGGATGAACTGGCTGTACTGAAGGTTGCAGACACAGGAAGAATCGGAGCATTCCTTGACTGGGGACTGGAGAAAGATCTTCTTCTTCCATTCAAAGAGCAGACTGCAAAAGTGAAAAAAGGTGATGAAGTTCTGGTTGCACTTTACGTGGACAAGTCCGGAAGACTTTGTGCAACGATGAAAGTATATGAGAAGCTTCGTACAGATTCTCCATATAAAAAGGATGATCATGTAGAAGGAATCATTTACGAGACGAGTGATAACTTTGGTGTGTTTGTGGCAGTGGATAACTGTTACAGTGCATTAATTCCAAAGAGAGAAGCTTTTGGCAGGTTAAAAGTCGGCGATCGTGTATCTGCCAGAGTCCTGAAAGTAAGAGAGGACGGAAAATTAGACTTAAGTGTCAGAGAAAAAGCATTTCTTCAGATGGATGAGGATGCAGCGCTGATCATGAAACGCATGGAAGAATATGGCGGGAAGCTTCCGTTTAATGACAAGGCAGATCCGGAACTGATCAAACAGGAATTCGGATTGAGTAAAAATGCGTTCAAACGTGCTGTCGGAAGACTTCTTAAAGAAGGACGCATAAAAATTTCCGAAAAGAATATTGAAATGAAAAAGAAATAAGGTATAATAAAAGCGGTAAGATTGTTAAAAATAAGATGAATAAAAAAGGAGAATGAGAAATGAAAGTACAGAATATTACAGATATCGAAGGATTTTTCAAAGTGGTTGATTCATGTGAAGGAAAAGTTGAACTTATAACAGGTGAAGGCGACAGACTGAACTTAAAGTCAAAATTATCCCAGTATGTATCTATGGCAAATATTTTCTCTAACGGAGAAATTCCGGAACTGGAAATCGTTGCTCATGAGCCACAGGATATCGATAAACTTGTAAAATTCATGCTTCTTGGAACTGGAAAAGAAGACTAAGGCAAACATGAATGTTTGAGAGGGTGTTCCCTGAAGGGAGCACCTTTTTTCAATATATTTAACAGGAAGGGAGAAAGCTATGAGCTTTGCACATCTTCACGTCCATACAGAGTACAGCCTGTTGGATGGCTCAAATAAAATTAAAGAATGTGTAGCCAGGGTAAAAGAACTCGGGATGAACAGTGTGGCGATTACGGATCATGGTGTGATGTATGGTGTTATTGATTTTTACCGTGCGGCAAAAGCAGCAGGAATCAAACCGGTTCTTGGATGCGAGGTCTATGTTGCACCGGGATTCCGATTCGATAAAGAGGCTGTCGGAAGCGGTGATGACCGTTACTATCATCTGGTACTTCTGGCAGAAAATGATATCGGATATCACAATCTGATGAAGATCGTATCCAGAGGATTTACGGAAGGCTATTATTATAAACCGAGGGTAGATATCGAAGTACTGCAGGAATTTCACGAAGGGATCATTGCGCTCAGTGCATGTCTGGCCGGTGAGGTACAGAAGAATATCCTGCGTGGGATGTATGAAGAAGGAAAGGCAGCAGCACTTAGGTATCAGGACATTTTCGGAAAAGGAAATTTTTTCCTGGAACTGCAGGATCATGGAATGCAGGAGCAGCAGATCGTGAATCAGTCGCTCCTTCGTATGGCTCAGGAGACGGGGATTGAACTTGTTGCGACGAATGATGTACATTATACCTATGCAGAAGATGTAAAGCCACATGATATTCTGTTGTGTATCCAGACTGGCAAGAAACTGGAAGATGAAGACCGTATGCGGTATGAGGGCGGTCAGTATTATATTAAGTCTGAGGAAGAGATGCGGCAGTTGTTCCCATATGCACTGCAGGCACTTGAGAATACACAGAAGATTGCGGACCGTTGTAATGTGGAGATTGAATTCGGTGTTACCAAATTGCCGAAATATGACGTGCCGGAGGGGTATACTTCCTGGGAATATCTGAATAAGCTTTGTTTTGATGGTCTGAAAGAACGCTATCCGGAGGGGGATCATTCGCTGGAAGAACGTCTGGAGTATGAATTGTCGGTCATTCAATCTATGGGATATGTGGATTATTTCCTGATCGTGTGGGATTTTATCAATTATGCAAGAACACAGGGGATCAAGGTCGGACCGGGACGAGGTTCGGCGGCAGGAAGTATCGTATCGTACTGTCTGGGAATCACAAGTATTGATCCGATCAAGTATCAGCTGCTGTTCGAGCGGTTCCTGAACCCGGAACGAGTATCCATGCCGGATATTGACGTGGACTTCTGTTTCGAAAGGCGGCAGGAAGTTATCGACTATGTAGGAAGAAAGTACGGTGCAGACCGGGTGGTACAGATCGTAACTTTTGGTACGATGGCGGCCCGCGGAGTCATCCGTGATGTGGGACGTGTGATGGATCTTCCATATGCATTTGTAGACAGCATTGCGAAGATGGTGCCGACAGAGCTGAATATTACGTTAGATAAAGCCCTGAAGATGAATCCGGAATTCAAGAAACTGTATCAGGAAGATGAACAGGTAAAGGAACTGATCGATATGTCGAGAAGACTGGAAGGTCTTCCGAGACATACATCCATGCATGCGGCAGGTGTCGTGATCGGTCAGAGGGCAATAGAGGAGTTTGTGCCTCTTTCACTCGGATCCGACGGCTCTGTGACGACACAGTTTACCATGACAACCCTGGAAGAACTGGGACTTTTGAAGATGGATTTCCTGGGACTTCGTACATTAACAGTTATCCAGGATGCAGAACGTCTGGCGAGTATCAGCAGTGGAAAGACGATTGATATCAATAAGATTGATTATGATGATAAAGCAGTCCTTGCATCCATCGGAACAGGCAAGACGGACGGAGTGTTCCAGCTTGAAAGTGCCGGTATGAAGAACTTCATGAAGGAACTGAAGCCACAGAATCTGGAAGATATTATCGCCGGTATTTCATTATACCGTCCGGGTCCGATGGATTTCATCCCGCAGTATATCAAAGGCAAGAATAACCCGGAAAGCATTACCTATGACTGCCCGCAGCTGGAACCGATCCTTGCACCTACTTACGGCTGTATCGTATATCAGGAGCAGGTTATGCAGATCGTGCGTGATCTGGCAGGCTATACACTCGGACGAAGTGACCTCCTGCGAAGAGCGATGTCCAAGAAGAAGGGTGACGTCATGCAGAAAGAACGTCAGAACTTTGTGTATGGGAATCCGGATGAGGGCGTACCAGGCTGTATTGCCAATGGAATCGACGAGAAGACGGCAAATAAGATCTATGATGAAATGATCGATTTTGCCAAATATGCATTTAACAAGTCGCATGCTGCGGCATATGCGGTGGTATCTTATCAGACAGCCTGGTTAAAATATTATTATCCGGTAGAATTTATGGCGGCACTTATGACTTCCGTGATCGATAATCCGGGGAAAGTGTCAGAGTATATTTACAGCTGCCGGCAGATGGGAATTAAGATCCTTCCGCCGGATATCAATAAAGGAGAGGGAAGCTTCTCCGTTGACAGTGGTAACATCCGTTATGGCCTGGCGGCGATCAAGAGTATCGGAAAGCCGGTGATAGAGTCGATCATCAAAGAAAGAGAAAACGGAGGGCCATTCAGCAACCTGAAAGACTTTATCGAGCGGCTGTCCGGAAAAGAGGTCAATAAACGTACGATAGAAAGCTTTATCAAGTCCGGAGCATTTGACAGTCTGGGTGGTACAAGAAAGCAGTTCATGGTGGTCTATGTACAGATTCTGGATCAGGTGAACCGGGAGCGGAAATACTCCATGACGGGACAGCTTTCGCTGTTCGATATCGTAAGTGATGATCAGAAATCAGAATTCGATATACCACTTCCGGATGTTGGTGAGTATGAAAAAGAGACAAAGCTTGCATTCGAAAAAGAAGTGCTCGGAGTATACCTGAGCGGACACCCACTGGAAGATTATGAAGAAAAATGGAGAAAAAATATATCCAGGACGACGTTGGATTTCCAGCTGGATGATGAAACCGGAAGAACGAAGGTGCATGACGGCGCAAAAGAGATTGTCGGAGGTATGATTACGAATAAGACGATCAAGTATACCAAGACAAATAAAGTGATGGCATTTATCACACTGGAAGATCTGGTCGGATCGCTGGAAGTCGTGATCTTCCCGAGAGATTTTGAAAAGAATCAGATGTATCTGAATGAGGAAGCCAAGGTATTCATCAAGGGCCGTGTATCAGAGGAAGATGATGCACCGAGCAAACTGATCTGCGAACAGGTGATTCCATTTGCTCAGACGAGAAAGGAATTGTGGCTACAGTATCCGGACAAAGAGACATATCTTCAGCAGGAAGGAATGCTGCAGGATATTTTGAAAGTCTCTGAAGGAATGGATGAAGTTATCATTTACTGTAAAAAAGAAAAAGCAGTAAAACGCCTGCCGAAGGGCTGGAATGTGACAGCAGATGAGGTGTTGTTGAGCAGATTGACGAATTATCTTGGTGAAAGTTGTGTAAAAGTTATAGAAAAACCCATTGAAAGCGTGCACTAATTCATGTACAATATCATCGGAGAGAAATGATAATGGTTAGAAGATAATTGGAACAAACTAATACAATGGAGGAATGAATCATGGCAGACAAAAAAGTAATTCGTACAATAGGTGTATTGACAAGTGGTGGAGATGCTCCTGGAATGAACGCAGCAATCCGTGCCGTTGTTCGTACAGCACTGGGTAAAGGAGTGAAAGTAAGAGGTATCAGAAGAGGATATCAGGGACTTTTAAACGAGGAAATTATCGATCTGTCAGCCAGAGACGTATCCGATACAATTGAGCGCGGAGGTACAATTCTTCAGACAGCCCGCTGTGCAGAGATGCGTACAGAAGAAGGTCAGCAGAAAGCAGCAGCTATCTGTAAAAAATATGGTATTGATGGTCTGGTAGTCATCGGTGGTGACGGATCATTTGCCGGAGCTCAGAAACTTGCTAACTTTGGAATCAACACAATCGGACTTCCGGGAACGATCGATCTGGATATTGCCTGTACGGAATATACAATCGGATTCGATACAGCCGTTAATACAGCTATGCAGGCGATTGACAAAGTACGTGATACATCAACATCTCATGAGAGATGCTCTATCATCGAGGTTATGGGTAGAGATGCAGGATACCTTGCACTGTGGTGCGGTATTGCAAACGGAGCAGAGAAGATCCTGATGCCTGAAGAACATGATTATGACGAAGAGAAGATCATTGAAGATATTCAGGAATCAAGAAAACGTGGAAAGAAGAACTACATCATCATCAATGCAGAGGGTGTTGGAGATTCTATGAACATGGCTAAGAGAATTGAAGAAGCAACCGGTATGGAGACAAGAGCAACTATTCTCGGACACATGCAGCGTGGTGGAAGCCCGACATGTAAAGACAGAGTATACGCTTCTATCATGGGAGCAAAAGCCGTAGATCTTCTGCTTGAAGGAAAGACAAACCGTGTTGTAGGTTACAAACATGGTGAGTATGTAGACTTCGATATTGATGAAGCACTTGGAATGACAAAAGGAATTCCTGCTTACCAGTATGAGATTGCAAAAGAGCTGGCTCTGTAATTAGAACCGTAATAAAGAATAAAAAGTTATCTGTTTTATGGCAGGTAACTTTTTTTATAGTAAAGTATACAAGGGAGGTTTCGACATAAAATCTCTTGAAAATGCACGTCCAAGACGGTACAATAGTAAAATATGGTGGAGTATTCATAAAAGGAGATTTAATATCGTGGAAAATAAAAACAGGAACACTGCAGCAATCGGTGTGTTTGATTCGGGAGTCGGCGGTTTGACCGTCACAAGAGAGATCATGCGTCAGCTGCCGAATGAAAATGTAGTATATTTTGGGGATACAGCAAGAGTTCCATACGGAAGTAAGTCAAAGAATAACATTATCCGTTTTTCCAGACAGATCATCCGTTTCCTGAAGACAAAGAATGTAAAGGCAATCGTGATCGCATGCAACACGGCCAGTGCACTGGCACTGGATACGGTGCAGGAAGAATTTGATATTCCGATCATCGGTGTGATCGTACCGGGAGCAAGAGCTGCCGTAAGAGAGACGAAAAACGGTCAGATCGGTGTACTTGGTACAGAGGCAACGATCAAGAGCGAGACTTATACCAAAGAGATCAGAAAACTTATGCCGGAAGCGGAAGTTATAGGGAAACCGTGCCCGTTATTTGTCCCGCTGGTAGAAGAAGGATTTGCAAAGCATAAGATCACAGAAGAAGTGATCGATATCTATCTGTCCGATATGAGAAAGTCGGAGATCGATACACTGATTCTGGGATGTACCCACTATCCGCTTCTCAGATCCAGGATCATGGCATATTTTGGAGAGTCCGTACATATTGTAAATCCGGCATACGAGACAGCGATGGATCTGAAACAGATACTGGAAGAGCAGAAAATTGCCAATACATCGGGAGAACCGGCGGCATATGATTTTTATGTCAGTGATGCGGCAGAAAAGTTTAAGAAATTTGCCAATTCAATCCTGCCATATGATGTAGATAAGACACAGGCAATTGATATTGAAGATTATTAGGAGAATATATGACAAAAGACGTATTATTAAGTATATCCGGTCTGCATCAGGATGTGACCGGGATAGAAGCGCAGGGTGATGAGCCGGGAAATGAACCGATCGAAGTGATCGCACCTGCGAATTATTATGAAAAAAACGGAAAACATTATGTGATTTATGATGAGCTGGTAGAAGGAATTCCGGGAACGATCAAGAACAAGGTCAGAATTATGGATGACCGGAAGGTTGAGATCATTAAGAGCGGGATTACGAATACGCATATGGTATTCGAGAAAGACAAGATCAATATGACACAGTATGAGACACCATACGGTGAGATGATGATCGGGGTCTTTACAAAAGATATCCGGTTCGAAGAACAGGAAGAAAAGATCACGGTACATGTGAACTATGCGCTGGACATCAACGGAGATCCGGTTGCAGATTGCAATATAGACATAAAAATAACAGCATTGGGTCGATAAGTTCCAATGCTGTTATTTATTAAGTACTTATTTGTTTCTTAATCTTGCAAAAAATCCCTTTTTCTTCTCCGGTACGTCCAGCGGACCTCTTACACCTTTTACTGCTGTGATGTAAATACCGCTGATAGTAGCTTTTACTTCTTTCTTAACCGGGATCAAAGGATAAACCTGTGCGTCGCACATAAGTGTCATGATCTTTGGTCCGACTTTGGCTTTTACTACCGGTACTTTAGAACGGCGAAGATACTTTGGTGTATTTTCGATTACGATATCCGGTAAGCCGGCTTCTTTTAATTTCATACGACCTTTATCGATAACCAGGATGGAAACAGTCTGTGCAACTGCATCAAGTTGTGCCTGCTGATCTGCCTGTTTCTTCTCGGCTTTCTTTCCAACGAAATATAATACAACACATGCAACGATCAAAATCACAAGGATTACCAATAATACAATTGTAAATGTCTTCACAATAAACCTCCTATATTCTATATTCCATAACAAATATTTTAACATTGTTTTGGTGGGAGTGCAAGAAGTATACGGGAAAAGTAGACGATTTCAAAATGAAAAATTTGATAAAAGAGTGAAATATATGTGAAAATGCTATGAAAGTTTTTCTAAATGTGATATAACAGAGTGGTATGCGTAAGCGTATACCAAGAAATCAGATGGGATTATGATGCCCACCTTAAAATGAATGATAAAACGAGGTGCACTATGAAAAAGAAAGTGGCAATGTTATTAACAGGTGTTATGGCAGTCTCTCTTATAATGACTGGTTGCCAGTCTGCCAAAGGTCTGGAAACAGAGAATATTAAGATTTCTGTTTATAAAGGCGTTGAAGTAGATAAGGTTGACAAACCAAGCGAAGTAACGGATGATGATGTGAATACACAGATTCAATCGGTACTGGATGAAAATTCAACAACAGAAGAAGTAACAGGCCGTGCAGTAAAGAAAGGTGATACAGCGACAATTGATTTTGTCGGAAAGATGAACGGAGAAGCATTTGACGGCGGATCATCCACAGATTATCCATTGGAGATTGGTTCCAACTCTTTTATCGATGGATTTGAAGACAGTATCATCGGACATAATGCAGGCGATACCTTTGACTGGAACGGAAAGTTTCCGGAGAATTACGGAAGCTCTGACCTGGCAGGAAAAGATGTTACATTTACAATTACAGTAAAATCTATTTCCAAAAAGAAGACACCGAAGCTTACGGACAAGTTTGTAAAGAAGGTGTCAAAGGAATCTAAGACAGTAAAAGAATATAAAGAAGAAGTGAAGAAGTCTCTCGAGGAAGATAACGAGAAGACATATAATGATTCTTTACAGCAGGCAGCATGGCAGAAGGTTCTTGATAATACAAAAGTCAAGAAATACCCGGAGAAAGATGTAAAGAAGATTGAAGATTCCCTGATCTCTCAGTACGAATCTGTTGCAGAAGCTTACAATATGTCATACGAGGATCTGATTGAACAGCAGATGGGAACAACTGTTGAGAAATTCGAAAAACAGGTAACAAAAGCTGCAAAATCCAGTGTAAAGCAGACATTGGCAACAAAGGCAATTGCAGATAAAGAGAACATTAAGTTAGATGATGAGACTTATAAGACAGAGCTTAAGAAGATTGCGGATGCATACGGATACGACAGTGTGAAGGCTCTGAAGAAAGCCGCATCCAAGTCAGAGCTGAAAGAGATCGCACTGAATGATCTTGTAAAAGAATGGCTGGCTAACCAGTGTATTCAGGTTGAGGCAAGCTCAAGTGATTCATCAAGCTCAAGTAGTTCAGACTCAGGCAATTAAGCCGGGCTGAATTGAAAGCAAAAGAAAATATAAAGATAAAAAACTCCCCCGGAGTTTCTGGCATGGCATCATTTTGGTGCGGCAGAATAGACGGGGGAGTTTTTGTCTTATTTTTTATAGAAGAGATAAATAAGTAATGTTATTCATTGAATAAAATGATTTCCATTCATGTACAGTCATATGCTATTATAATCCTAGAATTATCCTATTAAAGGAAGATGTCATTGGGGGACAAAAAGAAAATGAAAAGAGAAGAAACAGAAAGACTTGCCAGTTTAAGCAGACAAGAGCTTAAGGAACTGGAAGCAAAAGAAAAGACAATGTTTCAGATTGCTCTGGACTGGATTATTATGGTTTTACCGATAATCTGTGGTGTGATTGCAATTTTGGAATACAAGATGATTCCGGATAAAATTACTAATAATAATCCGAATACGTATGTTGGGGCACTTTGGGTTTTTATTGGTATTTATTTTCTGTATTTTATGGTTGCGGTAATAAAAAAGATGAGGGGAAATTTACAGACGATTGAAAAACTTCGTTTTAAAGCCCCTTTAATGGCCGTGTTATTTTTACTGCTTGCAGGATATGATTATCTAACTGTGAAGACAGGAATTCTGACACAACCGTTTATTCCTTGTATGAATGCAATCTTGAATATTGCATGGGAAGATAAAGCGTATCTGATCGAATGTACATTACATACGTTACGCCTGTTATTCTTGGGGTATTTCATTGGTGTTGCGGCCGGTCTTGTTACCGGAATTGTGTGTGGATATTCTGAAAAAGTACGTTATTGGATCAATCCAATCATTAAATTTTTGGGACCGATTCCTACGCCGACTTGGATTCCGATTATTATGGTTGTGTTTACATCTTTATTTAAAGGTGCAGTGTTTATTATTGCACTGGGGTCTTGGTTTGCGGTTACAGTTGCTTCTATGACCGGAATTTCTAATGTTGATAAAAGTTATTTTGAAGCAGCTAAGACATTAGGAGCAAATGAAAGACAGTTAGTATTTCGTGTTGCGATTCCGTATGCAATGCCATCTATTCTCCAAGGCTGTACACAGGCCATGAGTTCAGCATGTGTTGCAATTACAGTTGCAGAAATGATGGGTGTAAAAGCTGGTCTTGGCTGGTATATGAACTGGGCAAAATCCTGGGCGGCATATGATAAAATGTTTGCCGCATTGTTTGTGATCTGTATTATCTTTACAGTTGTTACGAAAGGATTAGATATAATTAAACGCCGCCTGTTGAGATGGCAGAATGGAGTTGTGAAATAAATGGGGGACAGTAAGGTTACATTAAAACTTGAGAATGTTTCAAAAAGTTTTGCTAAAATTGAAACAGATGAAGTAACACATGCATTAAACGAAGTTAATTTAACACTTCATGGTGGGGAATTTGTTAGTTTGGTGGGACCATCGGGATGCGGAAAGTCAACAATTTTAAGATTGGTGGCAGGATTGATCGCTCCAACAACAGGAAGTGTTTCAGTAGATGGAAAAGAGGTAACAGAACCATCCCCGGAGAGAGGAATGGTATTTCAGAAACCGACATTGTTCCCTTGGCTGACTGTAGAAAAGAATATTGCCTTTAGTTTGAAAATGCAAGGAAAACTAAAAGGAAATGAAGATAAGATAAAACAAATGATCGATATAATTGGTTTGGATGCGTTTAAAGATGATTATCCGGATCAATTATCCGGTGGAATGGCACAAAGAGTTGCTTTGGTACGATCTTTGATCAATGAACCGGACATCTTGCTTTTGGATGAACCACTTGGGGCTTTGGATGCATTTACACGTATGAATATGCAGGATGAGATTTTAAAAATCTGGTACGAGAAACAACAGCTTGCCATTATGGTTACTCATGATGTGGACGAAGCAATTTATATGGGGACAAGAGTTCTGGTTATGGATGCAAATCCGGGCAGAATTGTGGATGATATTAAAATTGAACAGACTTATCCAAGAGATCGTTCATCAAAAGCGTTTGTAGAATATCGAAACCGGATATTAAATCAGCTGCATTTTGGGGGAAATGCAAAAGGTGCAGAATAAACTAGTTCCAACATTGTCAGTTGTAATAATGTACTGCTGATAATTGGGAGATACAAAAAAGAAAAAAGGAGAAAAGGTATGAAATTGAGAAATGCTAAGCGCGTAATGGCGGCTGCAATGCTTTCTATTATGACTATGTCATTAGTAGCTTGCGGTGGAAAAGGAGAGGATTCTTCTTCAAAGGAAGAGAAAACAAAGAAAGAAGCTACAACTGGTGAGAAGCCAGAAGCTGTTTCTGAAGAAGACTGGAAAGCAATGCAGAAAGAACCGGTTTTCGGAACAGAAATCCATTATTTATTTAATGGTGGTGCTTGTGTTTCTGCAAAATATATGGCAGAAGTACAGGGATATTATGAAGAATATGGTATTAATGCTACTTATATGGAGGGTGAATCAGTAGTACAGACAGTAGGTACAGGTCAGTGTCAGTGGGGAACCGACCATATTGCTACGATGCTTGTTCCGGTAACAAATAATGTAAAAATGACGTTCGTTGCCGGTGCACATGTTGGTTGTAAATCAATCTTTGTACCAAAAGACAGTGATATTAAAACAATGGCAGATCTGAAAGGAAAAACAATTGCGATTCATGATGGACTCGGTAACTCTGATCAGAATATTTGCTATCGTCTGTTAGATGAATATGGTGTAGATCCTACAAAAGATGTTGAGTTCCTGGACATTGCAGATAGTGCAGCTACAATTAAAGCATTAGAAACCGGAGAAGTGGATGCTTCTATTTTTTCTGATTACTTTGTACTTGCTAATTATAAAGACGATATGAGAATGGTTGGATCTATCACATATAGTCCTGAATTTCAGGATGAGGCATGCTGTGTAACAGCTATGAACACTGATTTTATTAAAAACAATCCGGTTCATGCAAAATATGTTGTAATGGCAATCAAACGTGCAGGACAGTTCAATCGTTTGAATTCAGAAGAAGCAATTCAGGCAATGTATGACACAGATAAAATGACGGGTGAAAAAGAGATTCAGCAAGTATTCTGGGATTCACTTAACTTTGGATTATCTGATAAATTCACAGAAAATGCTCTTCATGAAATTGCTGAAGATTATTTACGTCTTGGTATTATTACTAACAAAGATCTTACAGTAGATGATGTTATGGATATGGCTTGGACAGAGGTATGCCCGGATGAAGAAATGCCAGAAGGATATACGGTATCAGATCCGGTAGAACCAGAAGGAGCAGTTGTTCCGATTGAACGTAAAGAAAACCCGGCTACAGCGGAAGGGTTTGGTTTATAATAATTAAAGTTACTGCGGATAAAACTGTGGGAAACTCAAGGAGAATTGCTTATTGACAAAATTTATTAATTATGATATTTTCTTTTAGACGATAAATGACCGATGGGGGAGTAACAGGCGTATAACGCAACAAGTCAACATACTGATCGATGGATCTGGCTTGTTTTAATTTGTGAGACTCATGTGTAGCTGTAATATCTATGCGTGGACTCTCTCTATCTATAAGAAAGTATAGACCAGGTATGGCAGGCAGCTGCTATATCTGGTTTTTTTGTCATGTGTTTGAAATTAATTTTGGAGGAAATGATAATGGATTGGAATTTTTTATTCTTTATGAACAGTGCTTTGCTTGGAGTAGGGCTGGCAATGGATGCATTTTCTGTCTCGCTGGCAAATGGAATGAATGAAAAACATATGAAAAAATCAAGAATGGCTTATATTGCTGGAGTATATGCATTCTTTCAGTTTCTGATGCCTATGATAGGGTGGATCTGTGTGCACACGATCGTACAGGTCTTTGGAGAGTTTCAGAAGTTCATTCCGTGGATCGCATTGATCCTGCTTCTGTATATCGGAGGAAGTATGATCAAAGAATCTATGCAGAGTGAAGAGGAAAAGGAAGAAGTGAAAAAATTAAGTTTTGCCGTGCTTATGATGCAGGGAATCGCAACATCGATAGATGCGTTGTCTGTAGGATTTACCATTGCCGGGAATGGTCTGGTTATGGCTGTAGTCTGTTCACTGATCGTGGCAGTGGTAACGTTTGTGATATGTGAGACAGGGTTGTATTTCGGTAAGACTCTGGGAACAAAGCTGTCAGGAAAGGCAGATGTTCTGGGAGGTGTGATATTGATAGGAATCGGAATTGAGATATTTGTGAAAGGTGTGTAGGGGACGGGGAATGTGGCTTTTTTTGTGTCCCCGGTGGCAGGCTGCGTGCCATTGGGGACGGGGAATGTGGCTTTTTTGTGTCCCCGGTGACGAGCTGCGTAAATACGCTGTGTAAAATAATTTTGACATGAAAATTGATGCGAAAAACGGTCATGTAAAGGAAGTTTGATAGACATTGGACACGCAATGTGGAAAGATGTTCCCGAAAGGAGAAACACAGATATGGAAATTGGAAAAAAACTAAAAGATGCTCGTATGAAGTCCGGATTTACCCAGGAAGCAGTTGCAGAAAAGATCAATGTGTCCAGACAGACCATTTCAAACTGGGAAAATGAAAAATCCTATCCGGATATTATAAGCGTCATTGAGTTGAGCAGCCTTTATTCCATAAGTCTTGATGATTTATTGAAAGGGGACGAAAGAATGATGGAGCATCTGGAAGAAAGCACAAATGTAGTCAAAAGCAATCAAAAATTGATAGGAGCGATCATACTTAATATTATCACGGTTATTCTATTGATTACCTTAGGTATGTTCCTGCCGGATAAGATATATTATCTGATTATGGTATTTTGTCTGGCTATTGTGAGCTCAGCAGTATTGCTTTATCAGATTATCAGACGTATTTAAGGGAGAAATTATAATGGACAAAAATATTGTATTGGCTGTGATATTTGGTGCGGCCGCAGTTGTCGGAGCTATGGAAACGGTATATCAGATCTATCGGTTAATGGTGATGGATGCAGCCGCCCGTGGATTAAAACATCCAAAATTATGGGGACTGCTTGCTGCGAACGGGAATAATTCGAGTGGGTTGTTACTATATCTAATAGGTCGAAGGAACTATCCGGTGAATTCCATAGACAGCAGACAGTTAGTGATTATGGAGAAAAGGAAAAAGGCAGCCGGTATCGGGTTAGTGTTTGTGGCTGTTGGAGCGATTGGATTGGTGGTGTGTCTGGGAAGAGCTGGTTTATAAGGCTTATATAATGGAAACTCCGAAAGTACAAAAGGGAAATGCAGACATACATCAAAATCCCCCGCATAGATTGTAAAAAACAAACTATGGTAGTGTCAAAAACTACCTAGTTTTTATTGTTCTAAATCCTTTAAAACCTTGATTCTTCGGAGGTTTGCAAATAA
>CAKRCY010000034.1:0-25859 GCA_934309195.1 uncultured Dorea sp. | reverse complement strand
CACCGTAGCCTTCCGCTGCCACAACCGTTACGCAATTGCCATTTAATTTGTAAGGCATTTGATACACACGGAATAAAGCTTGGAAAGGCGTTCCAGTGAATGTGAAAGAGGCGTTGGTAATTCTTAAGGGGCAAAATTCTGCGTTAGGTTTTCAAAATTTGACTGTCTGAGGCGTATGCCGAGTTTCAAATTTTGAAAGCCTGCTTTTAGCAGAATTTTGCCCCTTTAGAATTGACCCGCCGATGGAACCTGAACAGGAACGCCTTTCCAAGCTTTATTCCGGTTCGGGTATCCAACACCTTCCTGAATTAAATCCCAATTTCATGGAAACTAATCAATAGTAATAAGATAAAGATGCTTTAGGTATGAATTATTATTGCAAAATGAAACGTGTAAATTTATAATGAAAGTAGAATTGGATGAAAGATAATGAGAAGACTAAGAAAAATATTGGGAGGACGTTGAAGATGGCGACATCAAAGGAAGAATTATTGAATAAACTTTCAGAATGTGTTCTGGAAATGGAGGATGAAGAGGTTGTTGATGTAGCGGAAGAATATATTGAAGCAGGTTATCCGGCACTGGATGGAATCATGGAAGGTCTGGTAGATGGTATGAATAAGGCCAGTGAGTTGTTTGAAGAGGAAGAGTATTTTGTGACAGATATTCTGTTGTGTTCCGATGCAATGTATGCCGGACTGGAGGTATTAAGACCGTATCTGCCGGATGAAGAGGAACAGGCTGCAAAACCGGTTGCAGTTATCGGAGTGGTAGAAGGGGATACACATGATATTGGAAAGAATCTGGTTAAGATTATGATGGAAACCGCAGGATTTGAGATGCATGATCTTGGAAGAGATGTGCCGGCAGAAGAATTTGTGAATCAGGCAGAAGCATTAAAGGCACAACTGGTGTGCATTTCCACACTGATGACGACCACAATGAGCGGTATGGAAGAGATTATCAAACTTTTGAAAGAAAGAGGAATCCGGGATAATGTGAAAGTCATGGTCGGGGGAAGTCCGGTATCGAAGAAATATGCAGATGATATTGGAGCGGATGGCTATTCTGTTAATGCAGTAGAAGCAGTCAGAGTTGCAAAAGAATTACTGAATATTGCATAGTGTGCTATGAAAGTGAGCGCATTAAGGTTGTAAAGTTATTCATCCGAAATAGAAGATATCAGATAGGAAAAAAGTAATCAATGAATGAAAAAGAAAGACTAAAAAAAGCGTTACATCATGAAAAGACAGACCGGCCGCCATGCATCTGTCCGGGCGGAATGATGAATATGATCACGACAGATTTGATGGACAGGTCAGGGATTACATGGCCGGAAGCACATCTGAATGCAGAGATGATGGCGGATCTTGCACAGGCCAATTATGAAAATGGCTGTTTTGAGAATGTAGGTGTTCCATTCTGCATGACGATCGAGGCAGAGTCCATGGGTGCAAAAGTCACAATGGGAGACAGGGTGCATGAGCCGCATGTGACAGAATATGCCTTGCATTCGGTGAAAGAATGGGAGAAAATCAGGCCGATGGATATGAATTCCGGGAGAGCCAAGGTTGTACTGGATGCAATCCGCATTTTGAAATCGAGGAATCTGGATGTGCCGATCATTGGAAATATTACAGGACCGGTCAGTACGGCAAGCTCGGTAATGGAACCGGTGATATTTTATAAAGAACTGCGTAAGAAAAAAGAAGATGCCCATAAATATATGGAACTGGTAGCAGATGAGATCATCCGTTTTGCGAGAGCGCAGATTGATGCAGGGGCGGATATTATAGCGATTTCGGATCCGAGTGGAACAGGAGAGATTCTGGGACCAAAATTATTCGAGGAATATGCGGTGCGCTACATTAACCGTATCATAGATCATCTTCAGGCAGAAAAGATGGGCGTGATCGTACATATCTGCGGGCAGATGAGAAATGTGTATGCGCAGGCGGAAATGATCCACTCGGATGTGCTGAGTTTTGATTCCTGCGTAGCAATGAGCGATGCGAAGAAGCATTTGAAAAAGCATGTGCTGATGGGAAATGTCAGCACATGGACACTGGAATTTGGGAAGCCGGAGAAAGTGGAACAGTTAGCAGTCAAATGTTGGAGGGATGGTTCCGGGATTATTTCACCGGCATGTGGTCTGGGAACAAAATCACCGCTTACGAATATTCAGGCAATCAGATCGGGAATCCGGAAAGCAACAGAAGAAAAAGTTGAAGTCTGAAAGAAAGACAGTAAATTACGAAATGACGATGAGAAATATGAAAAGAGAAAATCTTCTGGAAAAATTAAGAAAAGAAGGAAGATTTGTAGAAAATCCGTGTAATGGAAAAGGAATCTGCGGAAAATGTAAAGTGAAAATATTAAGCGGTGACGCAGGTAAAGTCACAGAAACGGAAAGGCGTTTTTTAAGTGAAGAAGAATTGGCGCGGGGAATCCGGCTTTCCTGTATGGTCTATCCGGAAGAAGAATTAGAAGTGGAAACCTTGCAGAAAGAGAAAAAGACTGAAGTTCTTTCGGAAGGTTACGTTCCGGAATTTGAGAAGCATACAGAGCTCAAAAAGCAATTGATCCATATCAGAAAACCGAATCTGAAAGACCAGACATCCATGGAAGAGCAGCTACTGAACCAGTTGGGAAATGTAGAGATTCCATTTTCGTTGTTACAGCATCTGGAATTAGCAGAAGGGACTTATACGGCAGTCATCTGGTCAGAGAAAAGCCTTATGGCACTTGAGTCCGGTGATCAGACAGACTATCTTTATGGTGCAGCAATTGATATCGGAACGACAACAGTAGTAACTTCATTGATTGATATGATGACAGGAAAAGAACTGGGAACCGCATCAAGAATCAATGCCCAGAAGGAGTTTGGTCTGGATGTTCTGACCAGGATCAGTTATGAGACCGAGCATCCGGAAGATGGAAAAGAACATTTGCAGAAAGCAATTATAGATTCCATTAATGAAATGTTAGACGAAGTCTGCCGAAAAACAGAGGTGCCGGGAAAGGGCAGAATTGAGAAGCATGATATTTATGAGATTACGGTGGCGGCGAACTGTACGATGATGCATATGCTGCTTGGTGTATCTGCCAGATCTATCGGAAGAGCACCGTATGCTCCTGCATTCGTAAAATCAAAGAATCTGCGTGCAGCAGAGATTGGCATTCAGGCGGGAGAAGGTGCAAGGCTTTATTGTCTGCCATCGGTATCTGCTTATATCGGTGCGGATATTGTTGCGGGGGCATATGTCTGCGAACTCCGTAAGCAACAGAAGAATGTATTGTTTATAGATATCGGAACGAATGGAGAGATTGTGTTCTCAGATCATGGAAGGCTGCTTAGCTGTTCCTGTGCGGCAGGTCCGGCACTGGAAGGAATGAATATCAGTTCCGGCATGCGTGCGGCGGCCGGTGCGATCGAGGATGTAAAGATTACAGAGCAGGGAGTAAAACTGCAGGTAATCGGACAGGATGAATACAGGAAAGAGGAACCGGAAGGTATTTGCGGCAGTGGAATCCTTGCGGTAGTAAAAGAACTTAGAAGAACCGGATTGATTCGGAAAGATGGTGCATTTATAAAGCCGAAGGATATCAGTAAAGAAGATTACCGTTATCCGATGTTAGAATTAGATGGCAGAAAGCGTAAATTCAAGATGACGGAAAGACTTAGAATCACACAGGGTGATGTCCGGCAGGTTCAGCTGGCAAAGGGGGCGATCCTTTCAGGATTCTATGCACTGTTGAAAAAGGCAGGAAGGACAATGGAAGATCTGGATCAGGTTATGATTGCCGGTCAGTTTGGAGCACATCTTCCGGCAGAAAGTCTGATCGGAACCGGAATATTACCGAAAGAAGTGAAAGACAAACTGATCTATGTGGGAAACTCTTCCAAAACAGGAGCTTATCTGGCATTGATGTCCGGTAAAGCGAAAAAGGAGATGGAAGAACTGGCACATCATATGGAATATATGGAACTGGGAGCAACGGAAGGATATGAGCGACTGTTTGCAGATTGCCTGATGTTCCCGGATGAGTCGGAGATTACGGAATGATTCAGGATTTTAAATGTACATATGGAAATTCAGCAGGCATCCGTGAAGCGGTAACAAATCGAACAAATCTGACGTTCCCGGATGCATATAAGCATGCGGAAACGATGGCAGAACTGGCGCAAGTACTTAAGGAATGCGACAAGGCGCCGTTCTGTGAACTTCCGTTTTGCCATACCGTTGAAGCAGAGGCGATGGGCGGGATCATTAATTATGGAAATGAGAAGACCGGACCGAGAGCGAAAGAATATCTGTGTACGGATATAGAAGAAATATTAGAACTTCCGGCAATTGATTTCGGAAAAGGGAGAATACAGGAGGTTTTAAAAGCCTGCCGTATATTGCATGAAAAAGGAGAACACATTGTATTTGAAGTCTCAGGACCTCTGACGATATTGAATGTTTTGATCGATCCTAAATATGTGTTCAAAGGGATGCGGAAAAAACCGGAACTTATGGCACGGATATTTGCGAAGTTAGGAAAAGAGATACTTGCTTATATGAAACTAGCGAAAGAACAAGGAGCAGACTTTATCAGTTATGCGGATTCTTCCGGTGGTGTCAACATTCTGGGACCGAAAATGGCCGAACAGATGGTGGATCTTTTTACTTATGATTTTGTAAAACAGGCGGAAAAACTGGCAGATGAGCATACAATGCTTCTGCTCTGTCCGAAGACGACATTCGCACTTCTTGGAACGGGAAAAGCAAAATTAATTGATTGCCAGATTCATGCTGATAGAAGTCAGGAAGAAGATTCATTAAGTTATGCGGAAGCATGCATTCAGATGAAAGGAAAAATACGTTTTGCAGGACAGATGTGCATAAAAAATCTGGATTATAGGATGAAGAATGGAATTATGAAGGAAGTCCACATACTATAAGAGTGATTTATAGAATATATTATGGGTGATTTTGGCATATCATATTGTATAAAAAGCTTGTGAGTGAAAGAAAATGTCTCTACTCACAAGCTTTATTAGCTCTTATTCCCAGTTTGATGGCTGAACCGGATATTTTGCGCATTTTCTTGCTGCACGCATATAGGCATCGATATTTTCAAGAGAAGCGGTAACCGGAATATCACATCCAGGTGCAATCGTGAATCCGCAAGGGTTGTCCCAGCATTTGCGGAAGCAGTCGATAACAGCCTGTTCGATACTTTCCGAAGTACCGTTTAAGATTTCCATAGGGGATACATTTCCCATAATAGAAAGTTTATCGCCGACTGTTTCTTTTGCGTAAGCGATATCAACAGAACTGTCGATACTGATGCCGCGGATACCCATTTCAGGGAAGGTTTCTAACAGTTTGGTAGTGTCACCGCAGATGTGGAAGCCGGAACCACGGCTGCCCCATTCTTTCCATTTATCCATAACTTTTACATAGTATGGAATGACAAATTCACGGAATTGTTTTGGTGATAACAAAGAAGCAGTCGGTTCTGCAAGACCGATCCCGATTTTATTCTCTACGAACTTGCGTCCGACTTCAATCGTTGCGTCAGCAGCAAAGTCAAGTAGCTTATGAAGATTCTCTTTGTCTTTGCGCATAGCTCTTAAGATTTTTTCTGTGCCGGCAAGGTTGGCAGCGGTCGTAAATGGTCCCATCAGTCCTACACCGGTGAAAATCTCATCATTCAATTCATCCTGGATATAGCGGACGGCGTCAAAAGCAACCTGGGCATTATGATCATTTTCAAAACGAAGTTTTTCAAGGTCTAACCGGTCAACATCGCCGATATTTTCCAGAACAGATTCTTTGATGATCGGAATTCCGAATGCATCATAAGTAGATGCGGCACCGAACGCAACCGGAATACCATCGATACGGTAATTAACGCTTAAGCCATCCTGACCAAAACGTTTGTAACTTTCGATGAGCCAGTGGGCACGGGATTTCGCCTCTACAAAGGCTTCCTGATAAGATGCCCCGAAGTTCATTCCGATGTATGGAGAAAAAAGCTTGATAGGCATACGGTCTACGGGTTTTCCGGCGAAGAGGGCAAAAGCACGCTCCTTTGGTGTCATTTGATCATCTTTGTGCATAATAAGTACGCTCCTTTTATTGTAGTATGCATTAAGAAAATGTCAGTGGCAGATTCTTAGCATTGTGATAATATTACTATATCGTAAATGAAAGGAAATGTCAGAGAAAGCTAGAAATATCTGATTGAAAATACTTATAAATAATACAAAATATAAATAAAATTAATGAGAAAAAATAGTTTAGACGATATTGAACAAGACTGCGAAGCAGGTATAATAAAAGTTAGAAAAAATTGACGGAAATTTTATCCGGGAGGAAACATGAGATTAGAAAAACACAGACAAGACCAGATGACACCGGCGGAACGGATTATGTCGGCAGAAGAAGGAAAAACGGTGGATCGAGTGATCACAATCCCATTTATGGGAGAATTAAAATGCTATTTAAGCGGCATCAGTATCAGGGACTTCTGGTTTGATGCAGAAAAGATTGCACAGGCAGAGAGAATCGCATTTAACAGATGGGGATATGACAGGATAGTTCTCGGGCCGAATACAAGGGGAATCGTGGAAGCTCTGGGTGGGACATTTATTTATCCGGAGGATGGAATCCCATACATAGAGAGTCCGTATATTACGGATTATGGTATCTTAGATTGTATGGAACCGGTCAATGTGAAAAAGAATCACAGGATACAGGTGTTTGCGCAGGCGGCAGATATACTGAGCAAAGAGGCAGAAAATCTTGTGCCATTAGAAGCAAGTATCGGAGGTCCGTTTACGATTGCCTCGAATCTTAGAGGTGTGGAATATCTGCTTAGGGACTGCAGGAAGAAACCAGAGGAGGTGCACAGACTTCTGGAAATTATCACGCAGACGCAGATGAGTTGTATTGAGATGGCAGCAGAATATGGAATGGGGATCGCAATGGCAGATCCGGTAGCAAATCCGGCTCTGATCGGACCGAAGATGTACGAGGAATTTGTTTTTCCGTATACAAAGCAGCTGACAGACTATACCGTGAAAAAGACAGGAAAGAAAGTATCACTTCATATGTGCGGCAATACATACAGTATATGGAAGTATCTTGTACAATACGAACTGAACGAATTGAGTCTGGATAATATTATTGATCTGCAGCGGGCAGTAGAAGAAATAGGAAATCAGATCCCGATTGCAGGAAATGTAGATCCTGTGCAGATCGTGATGAATGGGACGAAAGAAGAGATTGATCAGGCAGTTGCAGCATGTATACAGACCGGGGAAAAAGCAAAACAGGGATATCATCTGGCAACAGGATGTGATATTCCGGAAAAAACGGATCCGGCACAGATTGACTGGTTTATGGAAGCAGTCAGAAATTATGATAGAGATCATAGTATAAACAGATAAGGAAGGAATTATGATGAATATACAAGAACTGGAAAAAAGAATCAAACTGCCGGAAGCAGCAGGAAAGGCGGTAGATCAGATAAAGATTACAGAAGCAGAATATCGGGAGCAGAAACAGATTTTTGATAGAAATCTGGAAGAATTTATTGATAAATGGAAGAATCGGGAGAACAAATATGAATGGGCATTGAAGTTTTATCTGATGTTGTCCTGTGAAACATATGAAGTGTACAAAGAAAAAGGGATTGCCGGCGAGATTTTTGACAGGACATTTTATGATATTACCATCTGGTGTGAAGAGTGTTACCGCAAATATCAGATATATGGACTGGAAGAGATTGGGTGGATCGCACAGTCTGTTAAAATGAATCTTTTCAGACTTGGAAGATTGCAGTTCGAACCGTATCTACTGAAGGAAGATATGAAATGTAAAGCAGGAATATTAAAGCGAGGAACAGAAGTTCTCAATGTACATATCCCGGCCGGAGAACCGCTGGATCATGAAAAATGCCTGGAGTCATTTAAGATGGCTGAACACTTCTTTGAGGATGATGGCAAAAGGCATATCTATATGTGTGATTCATGGCTGTTATCCCCAAGGTTGAAAGAAGTGCTTGGAGAAGAAAGCAATATTTTGAAATTCCAGGATATGTTCGAGATCGTGAAGGTCTACGAAACGTATCCACAGGCGGAACAAAGAGTATTTTTAGATGTAAAAAAAGATAAACAACAGTATCCGGAAGACACAGGTCTGAGAAAGAAATTAAAGAAGTATCTGATAGAGGGAAAGAATCCGGGAATAGGTATTGGAATTATAGAAAATATTAATATATTTGAGTAATTTATTAATATAATTGATTTGAGAGTGCCGAAAGACTTGGTTATAATAAGAAACGGATTATGAAAAATGATTGGGACATTTGTAAAAAAGAGAAAAAGGAGAAAATTATGAAAAAGAAACTCATCAGCGCACTTTTATGTGTTGCAATGACTGCATCACTCGTAGTAGGATGCGGATCAAAAGCAGATGATAAAAAAGAATCATCTGATGGAAAAACTACCCTTACTTTCTGGTGCCATGAAAATGAACCATGGGTAAAATCTTACAAGAAAGTAGCAGAGAAATTTGAAAAAGAAAATCCAGACTATAAAGTTGTTGTAAAAGATTATCCGTACAAAGTTTACAATGACAAGATTCAGACTGCACTGACTTCAAAAACAGCAGGACCGGATATTATTGCTGTATGGGGTGGAAATGCACCTGCATTTATTGAATCAGATTCGCTCTCAGAAGTACCGGAGAGTCTGGCAAAAGAGCTGGATGAAGATTATCTTGCACCAACAACCGGTATTTATAAAAAAGAAGGAACTTATTATGGTGTTCCGATGGAATTCAACTTGGAATATGGTGGAATGATTGTCAACAAAAAGTTGTTTGACAAAGCTGGAATTGCATATCCAAAGACATGGGATGAGTTGAGAAGCGTATCCAAGCAGGTATCCAAGATGAATGGGGATGTATCAGAGATGAAAGGTTTCGAGATGATCGATACAGATGCTCTGATCTGTAACTACCTTGCAATGATTCTTCAGCAGGGCGGACAGTATCTGGAAGAAGATGATTCCATTAATTTTGCAACTCCGGAAGGAATCAAGGCAATGAATGAGATTGTAAGCATGGTAAAGGACGGAGAATGTGATCTTGAGAATCTGACAGCCGGTGAGTATTGCTACAATGATGTATATAAAGATAAAGGATATATGTCATCTGTAGGATCATGGGCGATCGGAGAAGGAACAGATACTTACAGCCTTACATATGGTAAAGATTTCGAATATGTGCAGGTTCCTCAGTATGGTGAGAAGATGGCCTTTGCATCAGAAACAGGATGGGGATTAATGGTGCCTAAGAACAGCGCTAATCAGGATATGGCATGGAAATTCATTGAATTCTTCAGTGATCCGGACAATCTGGTAGAACATAATATTGCATGTAATCAGCTTCCACCGAGAAAATCTCTGTTAGACAGCGAAAAATACAAAGAAGCAATGCCGAATATCTCATTCCTTCTGGATATCCTGCCAGACGGACAGTGGATGGGACCATATAACACTTCTGATATGAGAGATATCTTTAATGAAATGTTTATTGACCTTTGCCAGTCTGACAAACCAGATGTGGAAGGTGCATTAAAAGAAGCATCTCAGAAGATTACAGAAAAATGCAAGATCAGCTATTCTATGGAATAGAAAAGTGCATGGCAGAGAATACCGCACAGGGTTCTCTGCCATTTTTATAAAAGGGAAAATCAATGAAGAATAATCGTTTTGTGGCTTGTGTATTGATACCGAGCGTTATATTTTTACTTATATTTGCAGTATTTCCGGTAGCTTACGGACTGGGAATATCATTTTATGATTATAATCCAACGAGTTCTTATAATGAATTCCTTGGGCTGGAAAATTACAAAAGGCTGCTTACAGATGAAGTGTTCTGGATAGCAGTAAAAAATACGATCATTTTTTGTGTAGTGGCAGTTACAGCGAATATTGTGATCACATTATTTCTTGCCAAAATTATTTCTGTTCTGCCATCCAAAGGAATGAAAACATTCTTCCGGACGATACTCTTTATTCCGTGTATTGCGCCGATGGTTGGAACATCTATGGTGTGGAAATATGGAATGATCGGAACTGATGGAGGATTATTGAATCGTATTCTGGGACTTATGGGGATGCCGCCCAGAAACTGGTTCCTGACAACCTGGCAGCTGCTTGCAATTATAATTGTATATACATTATGGGCGGATATTGGATATAATGTTGTACTTTTTACAGCAGGAATTGAAGGAGTACCGAAAGAATTTGATGAAGCGGCAGCAATTGACGGTGCAGGACCGGTCCGGAGATTTGTGTCTATAAAATTACCGTTAATGGGCCGTACATTTGCATTCGTGGCAATCATGACAATGGCCAATTATTTCCAGATGTTTGCACAGTTTCAGGTGTTTGCACCGGACGGAGGACGCAGTAATTCGGCAATGGTTCTGACAAATTACATTTATAAAACGAGTTTCAGCAGCTATGATATGGGGTATGCTTCAGCAGTAGCGGCGGCTTTGTTTGTGATCGTATTTATTGTAGCGATGATTCAGAATAAAATGATGCATGCGGATTGGAGTTATGAATAATGAAAAAGAAGAAAAATGTATATAAAAAACACCATATAGTGATCATTGCATTTCTTATTGTTTTTTCGATCATCATGATGTATCCAATGGCGTGGATGTTGATGACATCATTCAAGAGTAATGCAGATATCCAGATAAATAAGACAAAATTCTTCCCGGAAAAGTGGACGATAGAAGGATACCGGACAGCATTTGAAAAAGCACCGATTGCCCAGTGGTTTATCAACAGTATCCTAGTGGTGGTTGTTGTTACGGCGGCGGTGATCATTACCAGTACATTGATCGGGTATATTTTTGCAAAATATGAATTCAAAGGGAAAAAGGTATTGTTTGTATTGCTTCTGGCAACGATGATGGTGCCGCCACAGGTAACCATGATTCCGCGTTATCTGATGATTCAGGAAATGCATTTGTTTAACACGATTGGAGCATTGATTGTGCCGGGAATGATCAGTGCATTTTCAATCTACATGGCAAGGCAATTTATTGCTGATGTACCTGACAGTCTGTGTGAAGCGGCTAAGATAGATGGTGCCGGACCGTTCAGAATCTATTGGAGTGTGATACTTCCGAATATAAAACCAGCCATTGGTTCAATCGGAATATTCACAGCAATGATGAACTGGAACGACTATCTGAATCCGTTATTGATGCTGAATGATATGGAAAAAATGACGCTGCCGTTAGGATTGGTAATTTTTGATACGCAGAGAGTGGCAGATATGTCGGCAACGATGGCGGCCGCATCTATGATGATGATGCCGATGATCATTATATTTGTTATCTTCCAGAAGCAATTTGTAAAAGGAATGACAATGAGTGGTATAAAGTAATAAGGGGAGGAAGGTTATGTTTGAACAGAAGAAAATAACATACAAGATGAAACTTTTAAGTTCTTTGGCAAAGGTATTTCAGGATGAAGAACCGGTATACCAGATGGAATGTCAGATGTTGAGTGCTCTTTGGGGTGAAACAGTATCTTTTCAGGCAGCATATACCGGAGACTTTTTTATGCGGGAGAGACTGGATGTGGAAGTAGTCTCACCATTAAAAGACTATATCAGAGTCAGGACAGTAGAGCAGGTTCCGGTAGGAAGAGCGACGAATGGAATTGTAGATGATAATTATCTGCGGACAGAGCCTGGATTATACCCGGATCTTTTGCGAGACGTGAAAGATGGAAAAGTAATCGTGTGCTCGAATCAGTGGAGAAGCCTTTGGATTGATATTGAAGTGACGAAAGATATTGCACCGGGGAATTATGAAATAGAGGTTCGATTGAAAAAAGAAGGAGACGTTGTAGCGTCTGCAAAGCAGAGATTAACGGTGATAGGAGTGGAACTTCCGAAGCAGAAGATTATGCACACAGAATGGATGCATGCAGACTGCCTTGCCGATTATTATCATGTAGATGTATTCTCTGAGGAACATTGGAAAATACTGGAGAATTATTTCAAGGAATATGTAAAGCGCGGCTGTAATATGATGCTGACACCACTTTTTACATCTCCGCTTGATACGGCTGTCGGATTGGAACGTACAACGACTCAGCTGATAAAAGTTGAGGTGGTAAAAGGAGAATACCGTTTTGAGTTTTCGGAACTGAAGAGATGGATCGATCTTTGTAAGAAATGCGGAATAGAGTATTATGAAATGTCACATCTTTTCTCTCAATGGGGAGCGAAGTACGCACCGAAAGTTGTGGCAGAAGTAGAAGGAAAAGAAAAAAAGATCTTTGGATGGCATACCCCGGCAGTTGGCGAATACACCAGATTCCTGAAGGCTTTCCTTCCACAATTAATTGAAAAATTAAAAGAATGGAACATTGATCAAGTTACATATTTCCATATTTCAGATGAACCGCGAGAAGAGCATCTGGAAAGCTACCGTGCGGCAAAAGAATCTCTGGGAAATATGCTGGATGGATTCCATACATTTGACGCATTGTCAAGTTATGAATTCTACCGGCATGGGCTGATTGATAAGCCGATTCCGGGAAACAATGAAATCGAAGAATTTTTGGAGCATGGACTGACAGATATGTGGACTTATTATTGTACCGGCCAGTTTTATGAAGTGAGCAACCGCTTCATGTCTATGCCGTCCGCAAGAAACAGAATATATGGAGTCCAGCTTTATAAATATAAAATTATTGGAATTCTTCACTGGGGATATAATTTCTATAACAGTCAGTTCTCGATAGAACATATCAATCCATATGAAGTGACAGACGCAGGAAATGCGTTCCCTTCGGGGGATCCATTCTTGGTATATCCGGGTACAGACAGAAATCCGGAAGAATCTATCCGGATGATGGTTCATTATGAAGCACTGACAGATCTGCGGGCACTGGAACTTCTGGAATCCCTGACCAGCAGGGAACATGTGATGGAACTTATCGAAGGTGAATTGGCGGAGCCATTGACATTTAAGCGGTATCCGAAGTCGGATATGTATTTGATCATGTTGAGAAACCGGGTGAATAAGGAAATCCAGAAATTTGGTATTTAATTTATTAACCATTCGCTGCCAGTCACGACTTGAAGGAAACAATAGATAAGGATTATTGTGAATGTGGAATGCCGTTAGAAACAGTTAGAGAGTCAGAAGCACCGTTAAAGGAACGAAGCGAACGTGTTTGAGGCGAACGCCGAGTTTGAGCGTAGTTCCTTTGCTTTTAGGTGATTCTGACTCTCTTAGTGTTTCTTATGGTATGGAACCTGAACAAGAAGCCTTATCTATTGTTTCCTTCAAGGACTGAGAGGCCGCTTCCCCAGTTAATAAATTAAATCCCAAAATACACTGCTGAATACGCCGAAAGATCCAGCACAGCTTTCCCATCCGTAACCTTCACTTTCTTCTTCGTATACTTCTTACTTCCTCCAAATGTTACATCATCACTGGCCAGAATCACTTCCAGTTCCTTTGCATCCGTTATTGGAAGCTCATATCCTTCCTGATCCTCATTCGAGAAATTAAAGACAGCAATGATACGATCTTTTCCATCCGTTCTTTCGAACGCATAGATACAGCGCTCTTCCTGATGGCAGTCCAGCCATTGAAATCCAGCATCCTCATAATCTTTGGCAGAAAGAGCAGGAGTTGTCAGATACAGATGATTCAGTTCCTGCATGAAGTGGTGGAAAGTATCGTGTATCGGATACTTCAGGATATCCCAGTCCTGCTCACGTTTTTCATCCCATTCGCGGAGCTGACCGATCTCGTTACCCATGAAGTTCAATTTCTTTCCCGGATGTGCGTACATATACATATAGAATGCACGCGCCTGTGGGAATTTTTCTTCGTACTCACCATACATTTTTTGTGCGATGGTTGCCTTTCCGTGAACAACTTCGTCATGTGAAAGAGGAAGAAGGAAATCATCGTTATAATAATACATCATAGAGAATGTAAGCTTATGGTAATCACGGCTTCTGTACTCCGGTGCTGTGCGGAAGTAGTCGAGGGTATCGTTCATCCAACCCATATCCCATTTGTAATCGAAACCAAGTCCGCCCTGATCTACAGGTTTTGTGACACCTTCAAAAGAGGTGGAATCTTCGGCGGAGAGCATGGCTGTCGGATGCATTGTCTTTAATCCGCGGTTCATTTCACGGATAAAATCCACCGCATTATTGTTGACACCTCTTGCAGGTTCGCCCTGCCAGTAAATGATACGGCTGATGGCATCCATGCGGATTCCGTCTACGTGATAGACACTTAGCCAGTAGTTTGCAGCAGACTGCAGGAAACTTCGGACTTCACCTCTGGAGTGCATAAAGTTACAGCTTCCCCATTCGCTGACACCGACATCCTGGTGTGGATATTCATAAAGTGCAGTTCCGTCATAGTCAGCCAGTGCATAGTGATCAACGGCAAAATGTACCGGAACGAAGTCCATGATGACACCGATGTCATTCTTATGGCAGGCATCGATGAATTTCATCAGTTCTTCGGCGGTTCCGTAGCGGGCGGTCGGACTGAAGAATCCGGTGTTCTGATATCCCCAGGATTCATCGCATGGATGCTCGCTGAGCGGCATAATCTCGATATAATTGTAGTTATTTTCTTTCAGATAAGGAATCAGGATATCGATCATTTCCACATAAGTATACCAGTCGTCTGCTTTTTCAGCAGGCTTTTTAAATGATCCGAAATGCAGTTCGTAGATGTTCAGCGGCTTGTCCTTGCATACCGAACGCTTCTGCATCCATTTACTGTCTTTGAATTTATAGTGGGACAGATCGCGGATGATGGAAGCAAAGGCCGGGCGTAGTTCCATGCCGAAGCCGTAAGGATCGCAGTGCTCTACGCAGCTTCCGTCCTGTCTGTAAATGCGGTATTTGTACATCATACCCGGTTTTGCGCCCTTGGCATAGCATTCCCAGAAATTGCCGTCATAAGTTTTGTTTAGTTCCCATTCCTGCCAGTCGTTAAATTCCCCAATGACTGTAATGCGTGATGCGGCAGGTGCAAAGGTACGGAATGTGGTTCCGTCTTTGTCCGGGTGCGCGCCAAGGTATTCATAAGCGTCGAATATTTTTCCTGTGTAAAATCCGTAAAAATCCATATTAACCTCCGTGAAAATGCAACGTAAATAATTAACTGTCGAAAAGATAATGGACAGTAGTTGCTTTTGTGTTCTATAATCATATTATAAGAAAAATGTGAGAAGGTATCCACCAACAAAACCGACGAAAGGATGGATAACCAACGAATACGAGAAAGTGTTGGGAAAATGGGAGGTAAGATGGATCTTAGAATTGAGAAAACAGAGCGGGGAATCAAGAATGCATTTATCGAACTGCGTTCCAGGAAACCGCTGGAAAAGATAACGGTAAAAGAACTATGTGAAAGTGCAAGAATCAATAAGTCTACTTTTTATGCGCATTATAAAGATATTTACGATTTGTCAGATGCGATGGAAGAAGAAGTGGTACAGTCGATTACGAACAGTATCCAGCATCCGGAATATCTGCTGGAGCATCCGGCAGAGTTTGCGCGGGAACTTCTGATGGCTTATGTATCGCAGAATTCCCTGACGGCGATTTTATTTTCCGGCAGTCAGGCGAATCATTTTGCAGACAGTATTGAGCGGAGCATTAAGCAGATGATCTTTGAAAAATACCCGGAATTAAAGGAAGATACAGCAATGAATGTGATGCTCAGCTATTGTATCCAGGGAAGCTATCATGCTTACCAGAAGAATCGGAGCGGAGATATCATGACGGTGATCGATGTGATCGCAGGAATGACGGGAGCGATTCGGCCGATGTATGAAGAACGATTGGGGGAAAGCAGATCATGAATCTGGAACAGCCGTGTATCCGCATTTCGGTGCGGAATCTGGTGGAATTTATATTAAGACATGGAGATATTGATAACCGGACCGGAGGGGCAGATAAGGATGCCATGCAGCAGGGCAGCCGCATACACCGGAAAATCCAGAGACAGCAGGGGGCGGAGTACCGTGCAGAAGTTCCGTTAAGATATCAGATACCATGTGATGGATTTATCCTGAGTGTAGAAGGAAGAGCGGACGGAATCATAGAACTTCCGAAGCGTGTGGTGATCGACGAGATCAAAGGTGTATTTAAAGATCTGAAACGTCTGGAAGAACCGCAGCTTTTACATCTGGCACAGGCAAAATGTTATGCATATATTTATGCAGAACAAAATAATCTGGAAGAGATCGGGGTACAGATGACGTATTGTAATCTGGATACCGAAGAGATCCGGAGATTCCAGGAGATATATACCCGGGCAGAACTTAAGAAATGGTTCGAAGATCTGGTGTCAGAATATGAAAAATGGGCAAGATACCAGATGAAATGGAGAGCAAAGAGAAATGCTTCCATTAAAACCGTGGAATTTCCATTCGAATACAGAGATGGACAGAAGAAACTGGTTGAGTCGGTATATCGGACTATTTTAAGAAAAAAGAAATTATTCATCCAGGCACCGACCGGAGTCGGCAAGACGATGGCGGCCGTATTTCCGGCAGTGAAAGCAGTCGGGGAAGAACTGGGAGAAAAGATTTTTTACCTGACGGCCAGGACGATCACCAGAACGGTGGCAAGTCAGGCATTCGCGATTCTGAGAGAACAGGATCTGAAGATGAAAGTCATCACATTGACGGCAAAAGAAAAAATCTGTTTCTGTGAAGAAACCATCTGTAATCCGGATGTGTGTCCATATGCAAAAGGGCATTTTGACCGTGTAAATGATGCTGTTTATGAACTGCTTACATCGACAGACGAGATGAGCCGGGAGGTGTTGGAAGAACAGGCAAGAAAATGGAATGTATGTCCATTTGAAATGGCACTGGATGTATCACAGTGGGTAGACGCAGTTATATGTGATTATAATTATGTTTTTGATCCAAATGCACATCTGAAACGATTTTTCGGAGACGGCGTCAAAGGAGAATACCTGTTTCTGATCGATGAGGCACACAATCTGGTAGAACGCGGCAGGACAATGTACAGTAGCAGCATTTGTAAAGAAGATTTTCTGAAGATCAAAAAGCTGGTAAAATACGGAGAACCGAAACTTGTCTCGGCGTTGGAGAGCTGCAATAAGCAGCTTCTGGAATTAAAAAGAGAATGTGACGGCTGCCAGATACTGAACAGTGTGTCGCATGTGTATATTAAACTTCTGTCTTTGATGACGAAACTGGAAGAGTTTATAGAAGACTGTAAAGATGAAGCGATACGGAAAGAGGTGCTGGAGTTTTACTTTGGTATCCGTAATTTCATATATATTCATGACCGGCAGGATGAAAATTATCTGATCTATTCCGAACTTAGTGAAGAAGGAAAGTTTTACCTGCATCTGTTCTGTGTCAACCCGGCAGGATGTCTGCAGGAATATATGGGGAAAGGAAATAGTACGATATTATTTTCGGCAACATTTCTTCCGATCAATTATTATAAAAAATTGTTATCTACAACTAAGGAAGACTATGCAGTCTATGCGGAATCTCCATTTGAACCAGGCAAAAGATTATTGCTTCTGGGAAATGATGTCAGCACGAAGTACACCAGGCGGGGACCGGAGATGTACCGGAAATATGCAGAATATGTGATGCATGTAATAAAAGGAAGAACAGGAAATTATCTTGCTTTTTTCCCGTCTTATCGATTCCTGGAAAAAGTCTGGGAAGTATTCATGGAATTGCCGCAGGAACAGATTGAAGTTGCAGTACAGTCCCAATATATGACAGAACAGGAACGGGAAGAATTCCTGAAAAAATTCGAACAGGAGAGAACACACAGCCTGATCGGTTTCTGTGTGATGGGTGGTATCTTTTCAGAAGGAATTGATCTGACGGAAGATAAACTGATCGGGGCAATGATCATCGGGACAGGACTTCCGCAAGTGTGCCTGGAACGGGAAATTTTAAAGTACTATTTCGACCGGAAGAATCTGAACGGATTCGATTATGCTTACCTGTATCCGGGTATGAATAAGGTGTTACAGTCCGCGGGAAGAGTTATCCGGACCGATCAGGACAGAGGTGTGATCACACTGTTGGATGACCGCTTTATGGACAGACAGTGCCAGGAGGTGTTCCCGAGGGAATGGAGTGATTTCCAGATCTGTAACAGTGAAAATATTGAAGAAAAGATTGCGAATTTCTGGAAGGCGGAAGAACAGACAGATACGAAATAAGCAGCATTAAAAAGAAAAATACCATGAGGAACATATGCTCCTATGGTATTTTCCACCATGCGTCCGAAGGATGTATTAAAAATAAGATAAAAATTCCTGTGCGGCCTTGGATATCGGGACTTTCTCATTGTATGCAATGACAAGTTCTCTTTCCGGAAGTGCTTCCTGTGTCTGGACAATGAAAAGCGAATCCGAATCGGAGGTCTGGGAAAGGCAGAAATCCGGAATAAATGCAATTCCAAGTCCGATGCGGGCAAGATCAATGAGAAGATCATTACTGCTGAGTTCAATCTCCGGAACCAGATCCAGCTGATTCTGAAGAAACAGATTGTGCAGATATTCACTGGTCGTACTCTTTCTGTCAAGCATAAGGATCGGATAGTTCAGAAGCTCTTTGAAAGAAAGCTTCTTTCCTTTTAATTCTTCAAATGCCTTGTCTGCGATAAATACATCCTGAAAATCTTTGATCTTTTTCACATTTGGAACATTTCCGAGATAAGCATTCGGTGAATTGACAACGATCAGATCTACCTGTCCGGTCTCAAGGAGTTCTACACAGCGAATGGATGTCGCATTGGTAACCTTGATATGCGCTCCGGGAAATTCCCGGTGGAAACGTTCCAGATAAGGTACCAGAAAATACCGGCAGATCGTGTCACTGGCTCCGATATGAAGCTGTCCTCCGCGTGCGCCGACATCGAGGAGCTGGCTTTCGCCGCGCTTGATCAGGCTGATCGCCGGTTCGATGTGTCGCAGAAGGATCTCGCCTTCGGTAGTAAGACGGACCTTCTTGGTACTCCGGATGAATAAGGTCTGATCCAGCTTCTTCTCCAGTGCCTTGATGGACTGGCTGACAGCCGACTGTGAGATGAACAATTGCTTGGAGGCTTCCGAAAAGCTTAAGGTGGAAGCTACATAGTAAAATACTTTATATAATTCATAGTTAATATCCATGATAAGTCCTCCTAATGAATCTTAACTGTATTATAAGTGAAATGAAAGAAAATTACAACCGTATTTATAAATAGAAGTGTTATAATAATGAAAAGCAGGAGGAAAAAGACTTGAAGAAGCTAACAACGATCATATCCGTTACAGCTATGATGTGTGCAGTGATGGCTGCACTGATATTTAGTATATGGCTGGCCGTATATGGAGACAGTGATTACAGATTTTACAAAAAAGAATATCAGCACTATGAAGTGACGGAAGATCTGGATATGAGCATAGACCATGTCATGTATGTGACAGAACATATGATGAATTATCTGATCGGGAAAGAGGAGAAGTTGTCGGTTGTGACGACAGTGGAAGGAAGAGAACAGGATTTCTTTAATGATAGAGACCGGCTGCATATGCGTGATGTCAGGAATCTCTTCCTGGGAGGATTGAAAGTCGGAGTAATCTGTCTGGCTGTGGCGGCAGTTATACTGACGCTACTGAGAAAACGGGAAGAAGACTGGAAGAGACTTTATTTCAGAACATATTCGATTGCACTGAGCGTCTGGCTGGTCACAGGCGTGCTGCTGGGGATTGCATTCAGCGTAGATTTTACAACGTGTTTTACGATTTTTCATAAGCTCTTTTTCACCAATAATCTGTGGGTATTCGACCCGGAGACGGATTATATGATACGGATGCTGCCGGAAGGATTTTTTTTGGATATGGTGATCCGCACCAGTAAAGTGTTTGTTGCAGTGCTGGTTCTGATATGGATGGTATTGTTTTGGGGAAAAAGAAATTATAAAAAGGAAGAGAAAAAAGATGATTGATAAGTATAAGTTATAAAAGTGTTTAGATATATTAATTGTATTAAATAATGATTGTTGTGTTATACTAACAATAGAAAATGTGTAAAAATTCATTTGTGGAGGATTACTTATGAGCAATGTAAAAAGAGTGTACGTGGAGAAAAAATCAGGATTTGATGTACAGGCAAAGGAACTTAAGACTGAGATCCGAAGCTATCTTGGAATCAAAGACGTAGACAGCGTCCGTGTACTGATCCGTTACGATGTGGAAAACGTATCGGATGCGACATTTGAGAAAGCATGTAACGGCATCTTTTCTGAACCACCTGTAGATACATTATATAAAGAAGAATTTCAGGCAGAAGAAGGAAGCAGGATCTTTTCTGTAGAATTTCTTCCGGGACAGTTTGACCAGAGAGCAGATTCCGCTGTGCAGTGTATTCAGTTTATCAAAGAAGACGAGCAGCCGGTAATCCGTACTGCGACTACTTATGTGATCCATGGTGGAGACGGAACTGTTTCGGATGAAGAATTCGAAGCAATCAAAGAACATTGTATTAACCCTGTAGATTCAAGAGAAGCACAGGAAGAAAAACCGGAGACACTGGTTACCGTATTTGATGAGCCGGCAGATGTAAAGATTTTTGACGGATTTAAAGATATGGAAGAAAGCAAACTGAAAGAATTATACGATTCTCTCGGACTTGCCATGACATTTAAGGATTTCCAGCATATCCAGAATTACTTTGAGTCAGAGGAAGACAGAGATCCTTCTATGACAGAGATCCGTGTTCTGGATACCTATTGGTCAGATCACTGCCGTCATACAACATTCTCGACAGAACTTACAGATGTTTCGTTCGGCGATGGTGATTACAGAGAGCCGATGGAAGCAACTTATAAACAGTATATCGCTGACCACAGTGAGATATTCAAAGGAAGAGAAGACAAGTTTGTCTGCCTGATGGATCTTGCACTGATGGCAATGAGAAAATTAAAACGTGAAGGAAAGTTACAGGATCAGGAAGAGTCTGATGAGATCAATGCATGCAGTATCGTTGTTCCGATCGAGGTAGACGGAGTGGAAGAAGAGTGGCTTGTAAACTTTAAGAACGAGACACATAACCATCCGACAGAGATCGAGCCATTCGGTGGAGCTGCTACCTGCCTCGGAGGAGCCATCCGTGACCCACTGTCAGGACGTACTTATGTATATCAGGCAATGCGCGTGACAGGAGCCGCTGATCCTACCGTATCTGTAAAGGATACATTAAAAGGAAAGCTTCCGCAGAAGAAACTGGTCAGAGAAGCAGCCCATGGATATAGTTCATATGGTAACCAGATCGGTCTGGCAACCGGAGCGGTAAAAGAAATCTATCATCCGAATTATGTTGCAAAACGTATGGAGATCGGAGCAGTGCTTGGAGCAGCACCGAGACGTGCGGTTATCAGAGAGACATCGGATCCTGGAGATATCATCATCCTTCTTGGCGGACGTACCGGACGTGACGGCTGCGGCGGAGCAACAGGATCTTCCAAAGTACATACAGAAGAGTCTATCGAAACATGCGGGGCAGAAGTGCAGAAAGGTAATGCACCGACAGAAAGAAAAATCCAGAGATTATTCAGAAGAGAAGAAGTCAGCAAGCTGATCAAGAAATGTAACGACTTCGGTGCAGGTGGAGTATCCGTTGCTATCGGAGAACTTGCAGACGGACTTCAGATCGATCTTGATAAAGTACCTAAGAAATATGCCGGTCTTGACGGAACAGAGATCGCAATCTCTGAATCACAGGAACGTATGGCAGTTGTTGTGGATCCAAAAGATGTAGATGAATTCATGAAATATGCATCCGAAGAGAACCTGGAGGCAACAAAAGTAGCAGTTGTAACAGAAGATCCAAGACTGGTACTTTCATGGAGAGGAAAAGAGATTGTAAATCTTTCACGTGCATTCCTTGACACCAACGGAGCACACCAGGAGACAACGGTAGCCGTTGACATTCCGAACAGAAAAGACAGTATCCTTGTAAGAGAAGATGTGAAAGATGTAAGAGAAAAATGGCTTGGCATGTTAAAAGACCTGAATGTATGCTCACAGAAAGGTCTGGTAGAGATGTTCGACGGATCGATCGGAGCAGCTTCCGTATTCATGCCACATGGTGGAAAATATCAGAAGACAGAGACTCAGGCAATGGTAGCAAAACTTCCGGTATTAACAGGAGACTGTGATACTGTAAGTATGATGAGTTACGGATTTGATCCATATCTGTCAACATGGAGCCCATATCACGGGGCAATCTATGCGGTGACAGAATCTATCGCAAAGATCGTAGCAGCAGGCGGTGATTACAGCAAGATCCGTTTCACATTCCAGGAATACTTCCGTCGTATGACAGAAGATCCACACAGATGGAGCCAGCCATTTGCAGCACTTCTTGGTGCTTACAGTGCACAGCTTGGATACGGACTTCCTTCCATTGGCGGAAAAGACAGTATGTCAGGAACGTTTGAAGACATTGATGTACCGCCGACACTGGTATCTTTCGCAGTAGACATTGCAAAAGAGAAAGACATTATTTCACCGGAACTTAAGAAAGCCGGAGATAAACTTGTATGGCTTCGCATTGAGACGGATAATTACGATATTCCTGTATACGGAAAGGTTATGGACCAGTATGGTAAATTTACTGAAGATATCCACAGCGGTAAGATCGTAGCAGCTTATGCATTAGACAGACATGGTATTGCGGCAGCAGTCAGCAAGATGGCATTCGGTAACGGCATGGGTGTGAAGATTGAACATAATGTGGATGCAAGAGATTTATTTGCACCGGCATTCGGAGATATCATTGCGGAAGTACCTGCGGATAAGGTATCTGAACTTGGAATTACTTATACCGTGATCGGTGAAGTGACAGATAATGCGGCAATCGAATATAAAGATGTGAAGATCGCATTAGAAGAGGCGGTATCTGCATGGGAAGAGACTCTGGAAAAGGTATTCCCGACCAATTCCGGAGCGGAAGGACAGGATGCGAAGGTGGAGACAGGATTATATGATACATCTGATATTTATATCTGTGACCACAAGATCGCTCAGCCGACCGTATTTATCCCGGTAATGCCTGGAACAAACTGTGAATATGACAGTGCGAAAGCATTCGAAAGAGCAGGAGCAAAGGTAATCACAAAGGTATTCAGAAATATGAGTGCATCTGATATCGTTGATTCGGTAGAAGTATTCGAAAAAGCAATCGGACAGTCACAGATCATCATGTTCCCGGGTGGATTCAGTGCAGGTGATGAACCGGACGGATCAGCAAAATTCTTCGCAACAGCATTCCAGAATGCGAAGATGAAAGAAGCAGTGGAAAAATTACTGAATGAGCGTGACGGACTGGCACTTGGTATCTGTAACGGATTCCAGGCACTGATCAAGCTTGGTCTGGTACCAGGTGGAAAGATCACGGGACAGTTACCGGATTCACCGACTCTTACATACAATACGATTGGACGCCATATCTCCAAGATGGTCTATACAAAAGTGGTAACGAATAAATCTCCATGGCTTAGAGAAGCGGAGCTTGGTGGTGTATATACAAACCCTGCATCTCACGGAGAAGGAAGATTTGTTGCAAATAAAGAATGGCTGGACAAATTATTTGCAAATGGACAGGTTGCAACACAGTACTGCGATCCGGAAGGAAATATTACGATGGACGAAGAATGGAATGTCAACGGTTCTTACTGTGCGATCGAAGGTATTACAAGCCCGGATGGACGTGTACTTGGTAAGATGGCACATTCAGAAAGAAGAAACAGAAGTGTGGCAATGAACATTTACGGAGAACAGGATATGAAGATCTTCGAATCCGGAGTAAAATACTTCAGATAATGAAACGGACATAGATAGGAACAGAGATTTTGTGTATCGCAATAAATGCAATTTAGAGTGTGTTCTGTTTCAAAAAAATGAATAAAATATAAGAAAAAGCACAAAACCCTTGCAAAATCTGCAAGGGTTTTGCGAAAAGTTGCAAAAATAGCAAAAAACTGTAAAAATATCTTGCCAGATGCACTTGTTTGCTTTACAATAGTAAAGGACAAAGGCGTCAGGGAAAAACAGATGGCGTAAGTCATCTGTTTTTTATACTAAAGTATGCCTTTGAAAAGGATACGTATATTATTTAGGAGGTAGAAAGCTATGTCATATGTTGATGAAGTACTGGAGAAAGTTGTAGCTAAGAATCCTGCAGAGCCAGAATTCCACCAGGCAGTAAAAGAGGTATTAGAGTCATTAAGAGTAGTTGTAGAGGCAAACGAGGAGAAATTCAGAAAAGATGCTCTTCTTGAGAGACTTGTTGAACCTGAAAGACAGATCAAATTCCGTGTTCCATGGGTAGATGACAAAGGACAGGTTCAGGTTAATACAGGATATCGTGTACAGTTTAACAGCGCAATCGGACCATACAAAGGAGGATTACGTCTGCACCCATCTGTAAACCTTGGTATCATCAAATTCCTTGGATTTGAGCAGATCTTTAAAAACTCACTGACAGGACTTCCGATCGGCGGAGGTAAAGGTGGTTCTGATTTCGATCCTAAGGGAAAATCAGACAGAGAAGTAATGGCATTCTGCCAGAGCTTTATGACAGAACTTTGTAAATATATCGGAGCTGACACAGATGTTCCGGCAGGAGATATTGGAACAGGTGCAAGAGAGATTGGCTATATGTTCGGTCAGTACAAGAGAATCAGAGGCCTGTATGAAGGTGTCCTGACAGGAAAAGGATTAAGCTACGGCGGATCTCTGGCAAGAACAGAAGCTACAGGATATGGACTTCTTTACTTAACAGAAGAATTATTAAAGATCAACGGAAAAGACATCAAGGGAATGACAGCAGCAGTTTCCGGAGCTGGTAATGTTGCAATCTATGCAATTCAGAAAGCTCAGCAGCTTGGAGCGAAAGTTGTAACAGCAAGTGATTCAACAGGATGGGTATATGATCCGGACGGAATCGATGTTGAAGCATTAAAAGAGATCAAAGAAGTAAAACGTGCAAGACTGACAGAATACAAGAACTACCGTCCTAATTCAGAATATCACGAAGGACGTGGTGTATGGTCTGTAAAAGTAGACCTTGCTCTTCCATGTGCTACACAGAACGAACTTCATCTTGAAGATGCAAAACAGTTAGTAGCCAACGGATGTGTAGCTGTATGTGAAGGTGCTAACATGCCTACTACATTAGAAGCAACACAGTATCTGCAGGAGAATGGTGTGCTCTTTGCACCTGGTAAAGCTGCAAATGCCGGTGGTGTTGCTACATCTGCACTTGAGATGTCACAGAATAGTGAGAGACTGAGCTGGACATTCGATGAAGTAGATGCAAAACTGAAAAACATCATGGTAAACATCTGCCATAATATGGACGATGCTGCAAAACGTTACGGAATGGAAGGCAACTATGTTGCCGGAGCTAACATTGCAGGATTTGAAAAAGTCGTAGATGCTATGACAGCTCAGGGAATCGTTTAGGATTTTCAAAAATGCCCCGCAGGCCTTGTGTTTGCGGGGATTTTTTGAGTCGAATTAACACATAGTGATTTTGATTTATTCCGGTTATAGAAGAAATTGTAGAAAAAATTTGAAAAAATCAAAAAAACAGTTGACTTTCCAAAAAACCAATGCTATACTAACGAAGTCGGTTCGAGAGAAACGACAAAATATATGGGATCATAGCTCAGCTGGGAGAGCATCTGCCTTACAAGCAGAGGGTCATAGGTTCGAGCCCT
>CAKRCY010000033.1:0-26094 GCA_934309195.1 uncultured Dorea sp. | reverse complement strand
AAAACTCAATACATTTTATCACATTTCAGAAAAAGTGTATAGGTTTATGATATTAAAAAATTCTTAAACTTCTTTTCATTTTTTTACATAAAATGATCAGATTAGATAAAAAATTAAGATTCCATCTTGAACGGATGATAAACGGAAGCAATCATTTCGGCTGCTTTGATTCCGTCCATAGCCGCAGAGGTAATCCCGCCTGCATAGCCTGCGCCCTCGCCGCAAGGATAGATCCCGCGGATTTCGCTCTGAAGGGATTGGTCTCTTATGAGTCGTACAGGCGAAGAAGTCCGGCTTTCTACTCCCGAGATGACGGCATCGTACCGCGCATATCCGGGAAGCTTGTGGTCAAAGATCTGAATTCCTTCTGTCAGCGACTCTGCAATGAATTCCGGAAAAATATTTCTGACGTTTGCAAGCTGATACATACCTTTTATATGCGGAGTGACTGTACCCAGCTGCACGGAAGGTCTGTTTTCGCAGAAATCTCCAAATAACTGTACCGGAACTTTGCCGTTTCCCTCGAGATATGCCGCTTCTTCAAGCTTTCTCTGGAATTCGACACCGGCGAGCGGATGATCACTTCCAAAATCATCGGGTGAAACAGTAACGATCACTGCAGTATTGGCATTCTGGCTATCCCGGCGGCTGTAACTCATTCCGTTAACGGCAAGCCGGTGTTCTTCGGAAGAAGCGTTTACGACATATCCGCCCGGACACATACAGAAGGTATATACTCCTCTTCCATTATCGAGGTTAGCGGTCAATTTATACGGTGCTGCCGGAAGAAAGGAAGGATAATTCTTACCGTATTGATCCTGATTGATCATTTCCTGCGGATGCTCGATTCGTACACCGACAGCAAATGCCTTCGGCTGCATGGGAAGGCCGTGCTGATATAACATGGAAAAAGTATCCCGTGCACTGTGACCAATGGCAAAAACTGCAAGATCTGTATCGAGCAGATATGTTTCCTGCTTTTGCGAATCATAGATTTTAAGTTTGCGGAGAATCTTTTGACCGTTGTCGGAATGTGTCTGAATATCAGTGACTTGTGAGTGAAACCGTACTTCTCCACCATGAGCACAGATATATTTCCGCATTTCTTTTACAACTACGGAGAGCACATCGGTACCGATATGAGGTTTGCTCTCGTAGGTGATTGATTCCGGAGCACCGTGTTCTGCAAAGATACGTAGTACTTCATGGTTGCGTCCGAATTTGTCTTTTACCAGAGTGTTCAGTTTTCCGTCAGAAAATGTTCCGGCTCCACCCTCACCAAACTGAACATTTGATGAAAGATTCAGCTTTCCGTTTTTCCAGAATGCTTCCACATCTTTTGTACGCTGATCTACATCGGCTCCGCGTTCCAGAAGAATTGGCTGATATCCGTGCGCAGCGAGCATATAACCACAGAACAGTCCGGCAGGACCTGTTCCGATAATGACCGGCCGGTGTGTCAGTTCCTTTGTCCCTTTTACTTCAAAATGGTAGCTGTCCGGCTTAACCTGGAACTGGATCTGATTATTTTTGACCGTTTTCTTAACTTTTGCTTCATCTCTTACCTGGACATCTACAGAATAGACATAGTAAAGATCAGGCTTTTTTCTGGCATCGATCGACTGTTTACGGATTTGAAAGCCCTGAAGTTCCTCTTTTTTTATGCAAAGTGTTTTTAAAATCTTGCGTTCAAAGTCGTCTGATGTATGTTCAATGTTCAGTTTCATCTGGTTGATCCGAATCATATGTTTTTACTCCTTTACAGTCTGTCATCTATCTTATGATATATCGTTTGCAGCAGCAGTTCCGGCAAGATAACCGGTCGCCCAGGCCCATTGCAGATTGTACCCTCCGCAGATGCCGTCCACATCCAGCAATTCCCCGGCAAGATAAAGGTGCCGGACATAACGGGATTCCATGGTGTCGGGATTGATTTCTTCTGTCGAGATTCCGCCGGCACAGACTTGTGCATTATCAAAACCGTTAGTGGTATCAATTGTTACTACGTTATTCTTGACTACCTGAACAAGACTTTTTATCTGTGTATCCGACAGATCACCTGTCAATGTATGCATCCGGATGCGTGCCTGCTCTAAAAATCTTGGGATCAGCTTCTGATGAAAGATTCCAAGAAGATAATCTGCGCAGGTCATCTGCTCTCTTCCGTTTCTACGTTTCAGCAAGAACTCAAAAAATGCCTCTTCCGTAAAAGCGGGCAGGAAATCAATGTTCACTTTTGCATCCTGTTTTAAATACAGAGATTTGGCAATATAGCGGCTGATCTGGAAAACCGGTATTCCGGAAATGCCGTAAGCAGTAAGCTGTAATTCTCCGTGATCGAAAGCTGCCGGTTGTCCATGGCATACTGCAGTTACGACAGCATCCGTACGGACCCCTGCGGCTTTGACAAACGGATGATTCTTTACTTTTAATTGAACCAGAGCAGGTACGACCGGAACCATCGTATGTCCGAGTTCCTTTGCAAGTGCATAACCGCTTCCGTCGGATCCGAGCCTGGAATTCGCTTTCCCGCCGCAGGCAAGGATTACAGCATCTGCCTTTTGCTTTTGATGATCTGTCAGGACCGTAAAACCATGAGATGTTGGACGAATACCCGTCACCGTCACATCAGTGGTTATTTTTACATGCAGACGATCCAGTTCTGATTTCAACAGATCAAGAACGGTGGAAGCCTGGTCGGAATAAGGATAGACGTAATTTCCTCTTGCCTTTGTCAGAAGCCCAAGAGATGTGAAAAACGCAATGGTGTCTTCATAGCCGAATTTCTGTAATACTTCTTCCACGACGGAAAGATTGTCGCTGTGGAAATAAGAGGCGTTCATATCTTTGTTTGTCAGGTTGCATCTCCCGTTTCCGGTTGCAAGGATTTTTTTGCCTGCGCTGTCTTTCTTTTCATATATCAGGATCTGTGCCTGCGGGTTCGCCCTTGCGGCTGCAATTGCCGCCACAAGACCGGAAGCACCGCCGCCGATGATTGCTATTTTCTTCATATCTATTCTTCCAAAATATTGCAATGATTATATTGAGGGTTACAAAGTTACAATTCCGGCACGTACCAGATACTCTAATGACATCAGGATTCCAAGCTTGGCATGCGGCCAGGTGAGGCCTCCCTGAAAATATACGGCATACGGCGGTTTGATCGGTCCGTCTGCGCTCAATTCGATGGATGATCCCTGAACGAAAGCACCTGCTGCCATGATAACGTCAGAATCATATCCCGGCATCGGCCATGGTTCCGGAGTTACATAGGAATCAACCGGTGCTGCTGCCTGAATTCCCTTGCAGAACTCGATGACACCTTCAGGAATTCCAAATTCTACAGCCTGAATGATGTCATGTCTGCTTTCTGTGCTGTTTGGAATAACAGGGAACCTAAGTTTTTCATAAATGTTAGCTGCAAAGATCGCACCCTTTAATGCAGCGGCTGCCACTGTCGGGGCAAGGAATAATCCCTGGTAAAAATCTTTCATGATACCAAGGGATGCACCAACCTCTCTTCCGAGTCCCGGAGAAGTCAGGCGGTATCCGCATGCATCGATCAGATCTTCGCGTCCCGCAATATATCCGCCGATCGGAGCAAGTCCCCCGCCGGGGTTCTTGATCAGTGATCCGACTGTCATATCTGCGCCGACATCGCTTGGTTCGATCGTTTCGACAAACTCACCGTAACAGTTGTCCACCATACAGATCAGATCCGGTTTGAGCCGTTTGACAAATGCGATCAGCTCGCCGATCTGCTCAACCGAAAAGCTCGGTCGTGTCTGATAGCCTTTGGAGCGCTGGATTGCAACCATCTTTGTGTTCTCGTTGATTGCTTTTTCGATATTTTCGTAATCAAAGGTTCCGTCTTCCAGAAGATCTACCTGAGAGTAAGTAATGCCATATTCTGCAAGGGATCCATTTGACGGGCGGATACCGATGACTTCTTCCAGCGTATCATATGGTTTTCCGGCGGGTGCCAGAAGCTCATCGCCCGGTCTTAGGTTTGCTGCAAGAGCCAGAGCCAGTGCATGTGTTCCGCAAGTGATCTGCGGACGTACCAGAGCGCTTTCGGTATGGAAAATAGATGCATATACTTTTTCGAGGGTATCTCTTCCCTGGTCATCATAACCATAACCGCTGGCATAGTTAAAGCATCCTGCGCTAACGCGGTTATCCTGCATTGCTTTTACTACTTTTAACTGATTGTATTCGGCAATCTCATCAATTTTTTCAAAACGTTTTTTCAGGTCTTTTTCTATTGTATTTCCGAACGAAAGGACTGTTTCACGGATGCCCATTTCGCTATAAATTGTGTTGATCGGTGTCATAATCTATATTTATCCTTCTTTCTGATTTTTATATTCTGATTTGTCGTAAATATTTTGAGAAAATCAACGGACTTCCAGTATCTTGAAACGCAGGGATTCACACATAGCATCAAATGTTGGATTGATGGATGGAATCTGTTTCAGAACCGTTTCTGCCTCACGGTATCTTCCCATGTCATATAAAAGAGAAGCTTTGTTAAGATCAAACATTGCCTGTTCGCCTTCGTACCGGATCATGGATTCCAGACCGAGCAGTTCGCGGTAAGCAAAAGCAGTATCCTGGTTACGTGAATATATTTCCATCAGTTCATTCATTTTTCTCAAAAATTTGGATTTTCCTCTTAACTTTTTCTTCAGCATATTCTTCCCTCCAGATGCGAGATCATTGCCTTTAGGATCTTGTCTTCATCGTAATCATACGCTTCTTTCTGAATCCACGTCACCTGACGTTCGCGCCGGAACCAGGTGAGCTGCCGTTTGGCAAAATGCCGGGTGTCACGTTTGATGGTATAGACAGCTGTGTCCAGATCACATTCCCCGTCAAGATATGCCAGGATTTCTTTATAACCGAGCCCCTGCATGGAAACCATCTCTTTCGTACAGCCAAGTTCTTTCAAATGTTTTACTTCATCAACGAGTCCCTCTTCTATCATCTGTTCTACACGTCTGTCAATTCTTGCATACAGCTGCTCTCTTGGCGCGTTCAGGACAAAATAGGCGAATTCGTACGGGGATTCTTTCCGGCGTTCCTCTTCGTTGTGTTCTGATATTTTCTGTCCGGTCTGACGGTAATATTCCAGCGCACGGATCACTCGTTTCACATTATTGGCATGAATATCTTCTGCGGATTTTGGATCAACTTTCCACAGCATATTATGCAGATATTCTGCCCCCTTTTCCTTTGCAAGATTTTCCAGCTCTGCCCGGTAAGTGTCATCCTGGACGGTGCCGGTAAAATCAATATCGTACAGCAATGCCTGGATATAGAATCCGGTTCCGCCGACAACGATTGGAATATGTCCGTTGGCATAAATCTGCTCCATTGCGTTTTTGGCCATCTGCTGAAAACGGACGACATGGAATTCATCCCATGGTTTCAAATCATCTATCAGATAATGAGGAACCCCCTGCATCTCTTCCGGGCGTATCTTGGCAGAACCAATATCCATATATTCGTATACCTGCATGGAATCGGCAGAAATAATCTCCCCGCCAATCGCTTTTGCAAGTCCGATCGAAGCTTTTGTCTTTCCGACGGCCGTAGGCCCTGTTAGTACTACTAGTGGTTTCTTCTTCATTTTATACGATCCTCTTGAATTTTTTCTCTAATTCTCTCTTTGTCATTGCGATAATGGTTGGTCTTCCATGTGGGCAATGATAGGGGTTGTCTAATGATAACAGTTCACCGATCAGCGCATCAACTTCCTGCACGGATAATTTCATGTTTCCTTTTACGGCAGCCTTGCATGACATCGAAGCAATCTTTTCATCAATGAGGTCCGGAGACTGATTGCGGGCAATCTCATCCGAAAGGCTGTCCAGCATCTGGATCAACAGTTCTTTTTTTGCAATACTGAACAGATTATCCGGAACAGCACGGACTGCATAAGAGTCCTGTCCGAACTCTTCAATCTCAAACCCTATCCTTGTAAAGCGGTCCATGTAAGTGTTCAGAAGTTCCGCTTCCTGCATACTTAAATTCAATACAATCGGCGGACTGATCATCTGGGAAGTAAATTCCCTGGTTTGCATGGATTTCAGAGTTTTTTCATACAAAACCCGTTCGTGTGCCGCATGCTGATCGATAATATACAGACTGTTATCGTATTCTACCAGCCAGTAGGTTTCGAATACCTGACCGACTACTTTATATTTCTGCATAGCCTCTCTGGTAAGCAGATGATCTTCGAAAAGTTCCATCTGTTTTGGTGGTTCCACAGGAGAAGCTTTTTGTTTTGGTGGTTCTGACGCAGTCGTCTGTGTTGATATTTGCGGTCTGACGGCGGTATTCTGCATGTAAGGTGTTTTTTCTTCTGCAATGTTTTGTATCGTATTTAACGGTTGTTTTGTTACAGCGTCTTCTTTTTTCTTCTCTTTTTTCTTCTTCTCTTCATGCTCTGCCAGAACCCGTTCTTTCATTTTGGACATGAAATATTCCAGATTATGTTCCGGCGTAGACTTGACAGCAGCTTTTGGTTCCGGCGTAGACTTAACAGCAGCTTTTGGTTCCGGCATCTCTACATGCGGAATCAGTTCTTTTTCGTGAAGTCCCTGATCAACTGCCGAATAGATAGCATTATAGACTTCCTGTTGATTGTTAAAGCGCAGTTCCATCTTCGTCGGATGTACATTAACATCTACATGTTCTCCGTCAATCTCTATATGCAGTACTACAAATGGATACTTATGCTGCATGGTAAAATCCTTGTATGCATCTTCGATGGCTCTGGAAATGATACTGTTCCTGGCATACCGTCCATTCACATAATAATTTTCAAAATTACGGTTTCCTCTGGATATGATCGGTTTCCCTAAAAATCCTGTGATTTTAAGTTCCGGTGTATCGTATTCTGCTTTCAGAAGATTTGCGGCAATTTCGCGTCCGTAAATGTGATAGATGACATCTTTCAGCTTTCCGTTGCCGGATGTATGTAATTTGGATTGTCCGTTATTAATAAACTGAAACGAAATGTGTGGATGAGAAAGTGCAAGTCGCGTCATCAGGTCTCCGACATGGCTCGCTTCGGTCATCGGTGTTTTTAAAAACTTCCTTCGGGCAGGTGTGTTATAAAACAACTGCCGTATGATAAAGGTTGTTCCATCCGGTGCACCGGTATCTTCCAGAGTTTCTTCTTTGCCGCCTGCAATACGGTATAACGTGCCAAATGTCTGATCTTTTGTTTTTGTGATCAGTTCTACCTGTGCAACTGCCGAGATACTGGAAAGTGCCTCTCCGCGGAATCCCAGTGAACCGATGTGAAGCAGATCATCGACAGAACGGATCTTACTCGTTGAGTGCCGCAAAAACGCAGAGCGTACATCTTCCCGGTCTATTCCGCAGCCATTGTCTGTAATACGCATGAACGAGATCCCGCCATCCTTAATCTCTACAACAACTGCTGTAGCACCGGCATCAATGGCATTTTCCACCAGCTCTTTTACAACAGAAGCCGGTCGTTCGATCACTTCTCCTGCTGCAATCTTATCAATTGTAATCGGGTCTAACACCTGAATTTTACTCATCGTTTACCACCTGTTTTTTAGTTTGTTCTGAAGTTGATATAATGTATTCAATGCATCGATCGGAGTCAGATTGGCAAGATCCAGTTCTTTGATCTCCTTGATGACATCATCATCTTTTACAGTATCAAAAAGTGACATCTGGGCAAGATCTACCTCATCAAAATGCTTTGCCTTTGGTTTGGATGCTTCCTGCCCCTGCACTTCGATCTCTTTGATTTTACCGGTTACATCTGCCTGTACCAGTTCTTCTACGATCTCTTTTGCCCTGTCTGTAACTGACTGCGGAACACCTGCAAGCCTTGCAACCTGGATTCCGTAACTTTTATCCGCACCGCCCTTGACAATCTTACGCAGGAAGATGATATCGTCACCTTTTTCCTTTACGGCAATACAGTAATTGTTAACATTTTCAATTTTTCCTTCCAGTTCAGTCAGCTCATGATAATGTGTTGCAAATAAAGTTTTTGCTCCTAACAATTTGCTGTTACTGATATATTCAATCACTGCCCAGGCAATACTCAAACCGTCAAAGGTACTGGTACCGCGCCCGATCTCATCAAGGATCAGAAGGCTCTTATTCGTCGCATTACGAAGAATATTGGCCACTTCTGTCATCTCCACCATGAAGGTACTCTGTCCGCTTGCAAGGTCATCTGATGCACCTACACGGGTAAAGATACGGTCAACCACACCGATATTCGCCGAAGAAGCAGGAACAAACGAACCGATCTGTGCCATCAGGACGATCAGGGCTGTCTGTCTCATATATGTTGATTTACCGGCCATATTCGGGCCCGTAATAATGGAAATCCGGTCCTTTTTGTCATTCAGATATGTATCATTACAGATGAACATGTCATTGGAGATCATCTTTTCGACTACCGGATGACGGCCGTCTTTGATATCAATGAGTCCTTTGTCATTCATCTTTGGTCTGACATAATTATTTTGTTCTGCAACCAGTGCAAGAGAGGCAAATGCATCTAATTTTGCAATGGCTTTTGCTGTCTTCTGGATACGGACAACTTCTTTTCCGATTGTATCTCTGACTTCGGAATAAAGCTGGTATTCAAGAGCATACAACTTATCTTCTGCACCAAGAATCGTATCTTCCAGTTCTTTTAATTCCGGTATGATATAGCGCTCTGCATTGGCAAGCGTCTGTTTTCTTGTGTAATAATCCGGCACCAGATCTTTGAATGAATTGGTAACTTCCAGATAATAGCCGAATACTTTGTTATATTTAATACGCAGGTTCTTGATACCTGTCTTTTCACGTTCTTCTGTTTCCAGTTTTGCCAGCCAGTCTTTTCCGTCAGATTTGGCGTTGCGGAGCTTGTCCACTTCTGCATTGTAACCGTCTTTGATAATGCCGCCTTCTTTCATGGCGATCGGCGGGTCTTCTTTGATGGAATCAGTGACCAGCTTACACAGATCTCCGAGCGTATCCAGTTCTTCGTTCAATTGCTTTAAAAGAGGTGTCTGCATATCATTCAGGATATATTTTATATGCGGAAGCATTGCAAGGGAACTTTGGAATGCGATCAGATCCCTTGGATTCGCAGACTGATATGTGATCCTGCACACAAGCCGTTCCAGGTCATAGACCGGCGAAAGGTACTCGCGGATCTCTTCTCTGGAAATTGCATTTTTCACTAATTCATCTACGGCATCCAGTCGTTTTTCAATGGTACCCTTGTCAATCAACGGCTGTTCAATATATTTACGCAGGGTTCTTGCACCCATAGCGGTCTTTGTCTTATCCAGTACCCACAGAAGGGAGCCTCTTTTCTGTTTGTCGCGCAGTGTTTCACACAGTTCCAGGTTCCGTCTGGTTGAGCTGTCCAGAAGCATGTATTTCCCGGAAGCATAGATTGTCAGATGGGAAATGTGTGATAAATCTCGCTTTTGTGTCTCCACCAGATACTGCATGAGTGCACCGGCTGCAATCACACCGCAGTCGTAATCGGCAAGTCCCAGTCCTTCCATCGTACCGGCATGGAAATGCTCTTTTAAAACACGTTCACAGACGGCATCGTCAAAATACCAGGAATCCAGAGAATATACGGTAATTCCAAGCTTTTCTTTTAACAATTCAAAATCCATACCGCTCATATAAAAGGCCTCATTACAGATCAGTTCTGACGGCATGAATTTATAGATCTCATCAAACAATTTCTCAGAGTTTTCAATCTCAGTTACCATGTATTCTCCGGTTGATACATCGGCGACGGATACGCCGTAATGATCCGATGCGTAAGCGATACACATGATATAATTATTCTTTGTTTCGTCTAATGCCTGGGTGTCCAGGTTGGTTCCGGGAGTTACGATTCTCACAACATCCCTTTTTACAATTCCTTTTGCAGCAGCCGGATCTTCCAGCTGTTCACAGATGGCCACTTTATAACCTTTGGATACCAGTCTGTTCAGATATCCGTCCACTGCGTGATACGGGACACCGCACATTGGTGCGCGTTCTTTCAGTCCGCAGTTCTTTCCGGTTAATGTAATCTCCAGTTCTTTGGATGCAGTCAGCGCATCGTCAAAGAACATTTCATAAAAGTCTCCCAATCTATAAAAGAGGATGCAGTCCGGATATTCTTTTTTCGTCTGCATATATTGCTGCATCATTGGTGTTAATTCTGCCACTTTTTTTACTCCTCTGATTATTTAAATTTTACATTTCATTATAGCATTTATATTTTGAATTTGAAAGGATAGATTTTTTCATAAACTGAGGCTTCTCTTCATCATACAGCAGATAAAGAATATTGGCACTCAGATAGATCCCTGCTGCGCAGAGACATGTAAATAGCATGGTGTACGGCAGGCATATCTGTCCGAACAACTGAAATGGCATACGGCTGTAATCCCATACGTGAAGTGCGAACCATTTATTTACGATAATACCTGTGATGAATTCTGCTGCTGTAACAAAGATGCTGCAGCGGAATACCTGCCGGAGAAAATCATCCTGCCAGTGTACCTGTTGTCCCTGATAGGAGAAAAACATCATACAGATCCCGCCCAGCACGAACATGGACCAGTGGGAAAAACCGCGGAAGAGAATTTCCAGTATATAATAGATCCATCCACCGATTCCATACAAAAATAAATACTCGCTTATTTTTTTCATACAAAAACGCCCTCACTATCTTGTTGATACTACATAGTTTGAGCGTTTTAATGATTAATTATAATACATTTATTCTGCCAGTTCTCCCAGATAATAGAAACCTTTGCATTCCGTCAGTCTGACATCGGCGAGCCGGCCGATCATTCCCTTATCACCTTTGATGTGTACCAGCAGATTGTTACTTAAACGTCCTGTTACCATGGATGGATCGTGCTCACTTACCGATTCGATCAGAGCAGTCTGAATGGTTCCTTCATGTACAGCGCATACTTCTGCTGCAATCGTATGTACTTCTTTCAACAGTCGGTCAAAACGGTTTTTGACCACATCTTTCGGCACCTGGTCTTCCATCACGGCGGCAGGTGTTCCGGTACGTTTTGAATAGATGAAAGTGAATGCACTGTCATAACGCACTTTTCTTACAATATCCATAGTCTCTTCGAAGTCTTCTTCTGTCTCTCCCGGGAAACCAACGATGATATCAGTTGTAAGAGACACATCCGGAACATTCTTTCGGATCTTTTCTACCAGTTCCAGATACTGCTCTTTGGTATAATGACGGTTCATCTTCTTTAAGATCTTGCTGCTTCCGGACTGGACCGGCAGATGCAGGTGTTTACAGATCTTCTTGGATCTTCCCATAACTTCAATGAGTTCATCAGATAAATCCTTTGGATGAGATGTCATAAAACGAATACGCTCTAATCCTTCAATCTGCTCAATCTTCTCCAAAAGCCGGGCAAATGTAATCGGATTTTCCAGATTCTTTCCGTATGAATTGACGTTCTGTCCAAGCAGCATGACCTCAACCACACCATCTGCAACCAGCTGGCGGATTTCCGATATGATTGCCTCCGGGTCACGGCTTCTTTCTCTTCCGCGTACATATGGAACGATACAGTAACTGCAGAAATTGTTGCATCCGAACATGATATTTACTCCGGATTTGAAGGAATATTTGCGATCATTCGGAAGGTTTTCAACAATCTTGTCGGTATCTTTCCAGATATCGATCACCATACGTTGTGATTCGAACCGTGTCACGATCAGTTCGGCAAATTTGAAAATATTATGTGTTCCGAAGATAATATCCACATAGCGGTAACTTGTCTTCAGCTTTTCTACAACCTCCGGTTCCTGCATCATACAGCCGCAGAGACCGATCATCATATGCGGATTTTTCTTCTTTCTTGGTTTTAACTGTCCGAGACGTCCGTAGACACGCATGTTGGCGTTCTCTCTTACCGTACAGGTGTTGAAAATGATAAAGTCAGCCTCATCTTCAGCCGCTTCTACATAACCGATCTTTTCCAGGATTCCACAGAGTTTTTCGGAATCACGGGCGTTCATCTGACAACCGAATGTTGTGACACAGAATGTCAGCGGACGTCCCAGTTCTTCGGATTCGCGCTGTACATAAGCTTTTGCTTTTTCGATAAAATAATACTGACGGGCAGTATCATCCGCAGGCGGTTCTTTTGTAATATCTATATCGTAATTCATAGTATTAAGCATTCTCTTTGCTCCTTTGTATTATTCATTATTAGTCTTTCACAGAAAGTGAAGACAACAGCTTTTTGCAGAATGCATGGCAATCTAGACAAATTGCTGTATGTCTGAATCATATGCATAATCAATCAACTTCAAAGCACTTATAATTTCTTCTTTATTGACATTCATATCGTCACATAAAGCATCCAGGCTGTGATAATAGTCTCTTAGTTTTGTATTGACCACACTGAGTAACAGCATGGGATCTCTAGGTAATCCGTTTGCCATTCTGGCTCACTCCTTTAAGTATTATATTTTTTCATATCTTAATCAGAAATTACAAAAAACATTCACCTGATTCCAATGGATAGATATGCTTTTCTGTAATAACTTTTTCCGGTTTTATATCATGTTCCTCAAAAGGCAGTTCTCTGTACATCTGCAATTCAAAAGCAACTGCAATCGTATGCAGATCCGGATGTTTTTCCAGATATTTGTCATAAAAACCGCCGCCATATCCGATTCGGTGACATTCTTCGTCAAAAGCGACACCCGGCATGATCAGAAGTCCGTCATATCCGTCGGCTTTGTATTCACCTGTCGGTTCCAGAATTCCATATGCACCGGGCTGCAGATCCTCTTTTTGTTCTACCAGATAAAAATTCATCTCGCTGCCCTCGACTCTTGGAAACCATACACTTTTACCTAGTTTCCAGGCTTCCTCCATGATTGCCAAGGTTCCGGTTTCGCCATTGTAATTCGCATAACAGTAGATGTCAGTCGCTTCTAAAAACAGTGGATGATTGATCACTGTTTCCGTGATAGTATTGGTGGCCTGTTGCCACACAAGCGGATCCATCTCTTTTCTGAGACGGATGATCTTATGTCTAATTTCCTTTTTTGTTTCCAAATTTCTCACCCAAATTCGTAATACTTCCGTCTTTTTCCTTTATAGAAATGTTGTTTAGCTGTCCGCGCAGATTTCTTTTGAAAGAATCAATGTATTCTTTTCTCAATATCTGCTGTTCTTTTAATTCCTCCGGTGTCAGACCTTCGGCTTTAGACTTGTGATATAATTCATTGATTCTTGCTACTTTCTTATCATCCATTATCTTTTGTCCTTCCTTAATATACTCAGATTTAACTCGAATAATTCTCGAGAAATCCGTATAGGGCTGCTGATGTCTCAACGTATTTTCCATTATGGATCTCCCGCTGCAGTGTCTCAGGAAGACCATCCAGTGGAATATCTGTGTATTCATATACCGTTTTTTTATCATTCAGATATACGACTACATAGCCATTTAGAGATTTCAGATAGTAACAGTCTTCTTTTAAAGCCTGTCCATCTGCGGCAACAGAAAAATCTTGTGTTTTTTGCTTCTCCGCTGTTTTCTCTGCCTGAATTTCACGTTTTCCCCTGTTTAAGCTAAGCTGATAAGCACAGGTGATTCCGAATACGATGAGGATCAGAAACAGTAAAAAGCCAATACCATACTTGTTTTTCATAATGAAGACTCCTTTTTGAGTACAGTATTCGCTCAACTCACCCTATTTATACAATTTTCTTCAATGTTCTTTCAATTAAAAGGCCTTCCCGCTCCGGATAGTCATATTTTTCGCTTTCTCTGATACAGGCACAAACAAACGCATGCGAAGCCTGTACACTTTCCAAAAGGGAATTTCCCTGCAGAAGCTTTGCCAGGAACATTCCGTCAAATGCGTCTCCGGCTCCATGAAATTCTTTCAGGTTTTCACCATTTCCGATATAAAGAAATGCATTGTCTTCGTATAACACGATACCCTTTTTACAGTCGTCTTTTGGAACGCTGGTAATGATCATGTTTTTTGCTCCCAGCTCACAGAGAATTTCACACAAATGCAGTACATTTCTGTGATTGCCTGTGAGCTGATATTCTTTTCCGGCGAGCAGATACATTTCTGTCAGATTTGGTAGAATTACGTCTGCATACGGAAGGATTTTCCGCATTGCAGCACCATAAGATTCGTCAAAATTTGTATAATAAACTCCGTGATCACCCATGATAGGATCCAGAATAACTTTTGTGTCCGGAAATTGACCAATGAAATAGATGACGGCATCAATTACATCGGCATTTCCAAGGTATCCGACGAAAATAGCATCAAACGTAATATGTTCTTTTTTGTAATGATCTGCGCATGCACGTATATAGTCTCCAGGCACATGGCATACCGCCGGTGTACCGTAGCCGCCGGTATGTGTTGATAACAGTACTGTCGGAACCGGACATACCTCGATTCCCATCATGCTTAAGATCGGTGTCATGTTCATCATGGCTGCCTTGCCGACACCGCAGATATCGTGTAACAGAGCAATTTTTTTTACTGGTCTCATACTTACTTGTATTCCCCTCTTATCAAATGTAGTCTCCGGCATATTGTCACAAGGGCTGCTCCTTTTGGCATGCCAAGTAATTCTTCTTCTGTAATCCCGCCAAGTGCAACGATAGCTACTCCATATGCTGCGACTGCTGCCAGAAGTGCAATGATTGTTGCGATATACGGACCGGCAAACAATTCGAAGATCAGATGAATCACAATTGCGATCACGCCCATGATCAGGGAAGCAAGTGCCGGAATTAAGAATGTTTTCTTTTTCTCCTGAACATAACCGATTCTGTCACGTAGTGCTTTCGCATTCAGTATGCAGATCGCTCCGGAGAATATGATCTTACTTAATACAACCGCATAAATGTTCCATTTCAGTACTACCAGCATCAGGAATAATGTTACGATATGAATCACCAGTGAAATTGCTGCATTTTTTACCGGTGTCATCATATCATCCAGTCCCTGTAATACAGAGTTGGTCACTGTTGACAGACAGAAAAAGACTACTGAAAGTGCTCCCATCTGAAGCATCCGTGCTGCTGTAGTATTATCCTGCGTAAAATATAATAAATTCAGAATCGGTTTTGCAAGTGTGATAAATCCAACTGCACATGGGATTGCGATCAACATGTTGAAACGGCTTACGGTATTAATCTTGTTATGTACCTGCTTACGGTTACCGGTCTGTACAGTGGCAACCAGACTCGGCACCAGTGAGGCGGCAAGTGCACTTGAGATAGAGAGCGGCACATTGATCATTGTACTGTACTGTCCCTGAAAGATTCCAAGAAGACTTGCGTATTCTTTTTTGCTGAATCCCTGGGCAGCCATGACATTATTAAAAAGTGCAGTATCTACAAAATCACTGATATTATATACCGTTGCGCTTAAGATGACAGGTGCGATGGTCACAAACAACACTTTGTATACGGTTCTGTAACTTTCTCTTTTCTTTGAATGATCGTGTTTCATTTTCTTTTTGAATACTTTGTGGTATGCGAGAAAAATGAATCCGACAAATATCAAGGCGCTCAATGCACCAAGGACTGTTCCGAGTGTGCCTCCTGCTGCCGCATAGGCAGGGCCGAAGGATTTGTCGCCTCTGGTCTTTCCGACAGCTCTTCCTGCATTGAATAATAAATATGCACCTGCGATTGATACAACAGCATTTACAATCTGCTCGATCACCTGTGAGATTGCTGTCGGGATCATAGACCCCATTCCCTGAAAAAATCCACGTAACACCCCGAGAAGTGCTACGATCAGGATACACGGTGCAAGAACACGGAGCGCATAGGCACTCATGTCAAGATGCATAATGGTTGTTGCAATAAAATCTGCTCCGAAAAATACCAGAAGAGAGACAATTCCACCGGCAAGAAGTGCAAAGGTCATAGCACCCCGGAAGATTTTGTTTGCATTTTTATATTCGCCGACAGCCACTCTTGCCGATACAAGCTTTGACACAGCTAACGGCAGACTGTACGAAGTCAGCATCAATGCAACTGAATAAATTGAAAATGCAACCGAATAATATCCGTTTCCTTCTGTTCCGATAATATTCAAAAGCGGGATCCGGTAAAAGGCTCCGATCAGCTTTGTGATAACTCCGGCAATTGCAAGGATCGATCCCTGTATCAGAAAATTCTTTTCATTTTTTTTATGTTGTTCCGACATACAGCTTTAACTCCATCGTTTTGTAAAAAATTATTAAGATCAATGATTATCTCAGAATGTCCAGGCGTTCCATGATTTCACGCTGTTTCTGTTCCATTATCTGACGTTCTTTCTCTTCCATATGATCATAACCTGTTAAGTGTAACACAGAATGGGCAATAAGAAAAGCATATTCTCTCTTTGGACTATGCCCGTACTCTTCTGCCTGCGAAAGAACTTTTTCTTTTGATATCACGATATCCCCAAGCGTCAGTTCTCCGCTTTCCGGATCAAAACAATCTTCTTCCTCTTCCAGAAAATCAAATGTTCCGGGCTCCGGATAGTCGATCATCGGAAAAGACAGTACATCTGTTGCACGGTCGATTCCTCTGAATTCTCTGTTCATTTCATGAATCTGTTCATTTTCTGTCAGAAGCAGATTCACCTGTGCTTCGTATGGACAATTTACATAATCCAAAGCTTCTTCTACTACTTTCTTTGCAAGTGTTTCGCATTCCAGAGGAAGCTTTATTCCGCCTTCTTCTTCAAAGTATAATGTCATGATCTTCGCCTCTTATCTTTTCCTTTGTATTTTGCGTCATTACCGCGACGGTTTTGTCTGCTTTCGTAATCTTCGTACGCTTTTACGATTTTTTGTACCAGTGGATGACGTACAACGTCCTTGCTGGTAAGGTGACAGATACTGATATCTTCGATATCTTTTATAACTTTTGCCGCCACATCAAGACCGGACACCTGTCCGGATGGAAGGTCTTTTTGTGTTGCGTCACCGGTGATCACGACTTTTGAACCGAAACCGATTCGGGTAAGAAACATCTTCATCTGTGCCGGTGTTGTGTTCTGTGCTTCATCCAGGATAATAAAGGCATTATCTAATGTACGGCCACGCATGTAAGCAAGCGGCGCAACCTCAATCAGACCTTTTTCCGAATTCTTTATAAAGCTTTCCGCACCCATGATCTGATACAGTGCATCATAGAGGGGACGTAAATAAGGATCGATCTTGCTCTGAAGGTCGCCCGGAAGGAATCCGAGTTTCTCTCCTGCTTCGATTGCCGGACGTGTCAGTATGATACGTCCTACTTCGTTGTTCTTGAACGCGGTGATCGCCATTGCCATCGCAAGGTACGTCTTACCGGTACCGGCCGGTCCGAGCCCGAATACGATCATCTGTTTACGGATCGCATCGACGTATTTCTTCTGACCGAGTGTCTTCGGCTTGATCGGTTTTCCCTGTAAGGTATGACAGATGATATCTTTGTCGATCTCCAGTACGTTTTCTTCGCTGTCTTCCATAACCAGTGCCAGAGTGTAATCTACGTTCTGTTCCTGGATCGTATTACCTCTTTTTGAAAGTTCTACAAGCTGATCCAGCACTTTTTTTGCTTTTTCTACTTTCAAAGCATCTCCCATGATCTTGACGCTTTCACCTCTTGCGATCAGTGTTACATGAAGAGTGCGTTCTATTTTTTTTGCATATGCATCGAACTGTCCGAACACATTGGCTTCGTGTTCCGCAGGTATATCGATGACTGTCTCCATTAATCCCATGCATTAGTCTCCATTCTTTGTGTCGTCTTCCGCAATATAGTCTGGCGGAAGCGGTGTGGACGGAACCTGCTTTCCAACGGAGCATCTGATCTTCAGTGTTCCTTTTGCAGAGTACGTCTCAGACCCTGTGTATATTTTAACATCATTCTGGATAATTTCTACCCCTTTTTTCTTCATTTCTTTACAGTAATTCTGAAAATCTCCGGATAATATCTTCCAGATTTGCGCTTTTGTATAATTCTTATATCTTTTTTGATAAGGAGTTACTGTGATTTCTTCGAAGGTAAGAGGAAATATATTCAACGGCCTGAACTGCCACTGGAAGACGTGCTTTTCAAAATAAGGATATGTGTTTTTTACAGAACCGATCCGGGTCATATATCTTCCTGCCCGGACTGCATATTCTTTTTTCTGGATAAAAAAATATCTTGATTTGTAATATTCTTTTTCAAAATAATTTTTTGAGATCGTTTTTTGATACGGAATATACGTTTCGCCGGATATGTCAGCATCGGATCTGCAGGGCGAGTACCCTGTGATTTCTTTTGCATCATTGCAGATGGGGATCTGTCCCGATACCAGAAGATCACCTTTTTTTACCTGTACACCTTTTTTCACCTGTGCGATGCCGGTTCTGGTAGTAATACTTGTGATGGTACAGTCAGTGTCGGCAATAATATCTGTAGACTGGTCGTTTATCCGGGACATAGTGCTGTTATCCGCAAGACCGTCTTCGTTTTCTTTTATCTGAATGACCAGCTTGCAGCCATCTATGGAAGCAGACACCCATATGATTCCATCATAGGTGCGTCTTAGATCCCGAACAATCTTCTGACAGTCTACATTTGTCTTTTTCATACCATTTTTAATCTGTTCGGATGCCAGAAATTTCTTTAAAGTGTCATCCGTATACGACAGGTTCCCGCGGATGTCAATTCCCCAGATATAACGTGTCATAAACAGGATAAGACAAATACAGAGAATAAATCCGGAAAACAGTATATGACGTTTCCGGTAGCGGTGAAAAAGAAAAGGAAGACCGCTGCGGCGGATGATACAAACCTTTGTGCCGGTCTTCCTTATAATTTCCTTCAGTCCGCGGAACCCACTGACCGATAGATTCATTTCATATGCTCCACAGACACGTTTCAGATCCCATATATAGATGTTTTTATAACGGCAGGCGTTCAGAAAACGTTCGGGTGAATATCCTGACACACGTATCCGGACATAGCCTTTCAGATACCAGATGAACTGTTCAAACACAGCGGTCCCTCCTATGTTTGGTATTCGATCGTCCTGATGTGACCGTGAATCATCATCTCATCATTGGTGTAATAGATGATTTCCAGTTTCCTGCCGCCGATTTTAATCTGTCCGCATCTGCTCTGCAGCCGGATGATCTGGTCTGTATATTCCGTTATTCCTCTGTAATTTTCCACACATAATTCATCCGTACCGGTAATCGTAAGAATCGGGAGCCCCATTGCTACATCTTTTGGGACTCCCGACATTTCCGCCGCTTTTTCTTTCCATTCCTGACGATTCATATTCATACCACTTTTGTGATTTATATCATTCTATGCATTCCGGCACGGATATATACCTGCCCGGATTTAAGGAATCTCGTGGTATGCCTCAGCGTAAAAATATTCCTGTGCATTTACCGGGGCAAGATCATTACTCACACGGTAATAATTTCCATCTGCTTCCAGTTTTCTTGCTTTCTGATTATCAGAAAGCATAACGTCGAACATTTCCTGTAATTTCGTTTTCAGTTTGTCATTATATACCGGTGCAGCAACCTCTACACGTCGTACAGTATTTCTGGTCATGAAATCTGCAGATGCAATGTAATAGTTCCTTCTTTCTTTGCTTCCAAAGATATAGATTCTGGAATGTTCCAGGAATCTTCCGACAATGCTGATGATACGGATGTTTTCTGTCTTTCCTTCCACTCCGGGGATCAGGCAGCAGATACCACGGATGATCATATCGATCTTTACTCCGGCCTCAGAAGCTTCAATCAATTTGTCGATGATCTTCTTGTCCGTAAGGGAATTCAGTTTGAATCCTGCATAAGCTTCTTCTCCGTTTCTTGCATGTGCGATCTCTTCATCCAGCATATCCAGCACTTTATTCTGCAGACACTTTGGCGCCACAAGAAGATGTCCGGTATGTTCAACGACTTCTCCTTTCGACAGTGCCTGAAATACATTGGAAGCTTCCAGCCCGATCTCTACATTGGATGTCATCAAAGAGAGATCCGTATATAATCGGGAAGTTTTTTCATTATAATTACCTGTACCAATCTGGGTGATATATTCTACCTGTCCTGCATTTTTTCTGGTGATCAGACAGAGTTTCGAATGCACTTTATATCCGTCTAATCCATAGATCACCTGACATCCGGCATCTTCCAGGCGTCTGGACCATTCAATATTATTTTCTTCATCAAAGCGGGCACGAAGTTCAACTAATACAACGACCTCTTTTCCGTTTTCTGCGGCCTCTATCAATGCCTCTACAACCTTACTCTGCTTTGCAACACGGTATAAGGTCATCTTGATTGAGATAACATCCGGGTCTTCAGCAGCTTCTGTCAGCAAATGCAAAAACGGACGGATGGATTCATAAGGATAAGATAACAGTTTATCTTCTTCTTTGATCTGTGCTATAATGCTTTTTCCATCCTGGAACTGATCGGATTTCTGAGGTGTCCTTTTCGGAAAATATAATTCCGGATTTTTTCTCAGCAGATCCTGGATCTGGAATACGAACGAAAGGTCCAATGGTGTTGAGGACATGAATACATGATTTTCATCCAGTTCCAGATACTCACACAATACGGCAATTCCTTTTTTGTCCATATCTCTGGAAAGTTCCAGACGGATCGGAGCCAGTTTCTTACGCTGTTTGATCAGACCTGCCATGAATTCGCGGTAGTCCAGATCTTCATCATATAAAGCATCCGCATCAATGTCAGCATTTCTTGTGATGCGCAGCAAAGATTTGGATTTGATCTTATACCCTTTGAATACAACCGGTGCAAAATGAAGGATCAGTTCTTCAGCAAGCATGTATGTGCCAGGCATACCCGGTACTGCGATCAGACGTCCGAAAATATTACTTGTGCATGGAATGATTCCGAGACGGTCTTTTTTTCCTTTTGCGCCGAGTACTGCTACGGCATAGATCTCTTTGTTTTTCAAAAACGGGAATGGCTGTCTCCTTCCGATAACAGTAGGCGAAATAAGCGGTGCGATCTCTGACTTAAAATAACCTTCCAGATAACGGGCGCCGTCTTCATCCAGCTCATTAAAACGCAAAATACGGATTCCCTGCTCTGCCACACGTGCCATCAGTTCTTCGTATACGGCTTCTTTTCTCTTGTTGATTAATTTCGTCTGCTTTAAAATTGCATCAATCTGTTCCTGCGATGTCATTCCTGTCTTGTTTTCACAGATCTTCTTATCGAGAAGTGTCTGATCATACAAAGAACCCACACGCACCATGAAGAATTCATCCAGATTGCTCTGATAAATCGATGCAAATGTCAGTCTTTCGCACAAAGGAACTTCCGGGTTCTCTGCCTCCTCTAGAACCCGTTCATTAAATTTTAACCAGGAAAGTTCCCGGTTCATATATATCTTACTCATAACTTTTTCACCTTTCTTTGTATTGTATTTTCAATGTTTCTAATGTATCATAGTATTTCCAAACGATTATTAGATTTACGTTAAATCTATGTAAAATCAGCCTGCATTATTGCATCAAGGTCAGATAGTATGGTTTTGAAATCCATATATTTTAAGGAGGTTTTATCTATGCATACACCATTTCTTGTTTTGATCATATTGGCACTTGTTATTGTTGCATCGATCATCACATCCATTGTTACGTATCTTATCCTGGCGGGGAGAAACAAAAGAATCCGTCTTGCCGAGCAGTACCGCCAGATCGGGATTACCGATGGCTATCTGAACATTCAGGAAGAGATAGAGAAAAATATCAAATCGGAACATATTAAGTTTACAACAGTTTCTCCTGTAAAAACTCCGGATTTTGCGGATGAAGAACATACAGAACAGGAATCCGATCCAAAAGATATCTGGGTTGTTGTCCGGGGGAAAGATAGTAATACATCCGAAAAGATCTTTGAATACTGGCATTTTATATATCAGGATTCCAGATGGATCTGTAAAGAACGTAAGAAAAAAGCTGGCTAAAAATACCAGCTTTTTTTCTTATCTTTCTTCCTGTTCTTTTTTATAGACTTTCTGTTGTGAAAATCCTCTTCCTCGTACTTCGTTTACATTTCCAATGATCATAAATGCATGTGGATCAGTCTCCTGTACCAGCTGGTTCAGCCGCATCAGTTCGCGGTTGGATACAACAGTAAGGATCATCGGCTGATCATTTCTCAGATATCCGGTCTGTGTGTAGACAAGTGTTGTTCCACGGTCAAGCTGCTCCTGGATCAGACGGTTCAGCTCTTCATATTTTTCTGTCATGATCTCTACTTTTGTACGGGTAGATCCCATCAGAAGCACCTTGTCTAAAATGACTGTGTAAATCAGTACCAACAAGATACCATATACAATCTCTTCTTTATTGGTGAAGAGCATCTGTGAAATTAAGATAACAAAATCAAATACGTACAGCATCACAGATACCGGAAGACCAAATTTCTTGTTCAGAACCAGCGGCGGAATATCCATTCCTCCGGTAGAGGCTCCGCACCGGATCACGACGCCGATCCCCATCCCGATCATCAGACCGCCACATATGGTAGACAACATCTTATCGTCTGTTACATTCTGAAGTGCAGGCATCTGCTCCAGCACTCCCAGAATAACCGGATAATAAAAGGTACTGACCAATGTCGTAAGTGCAAATTTCATTCCAAGGACAGCCGCTCCAAGCAGAAACATTAATGTATTGAATAGCAATACAAAAGTATGGATTGGAAGTCCGAGATAATGATGGATCGCAATACCAAGCCCTGTTGTCCCGCCTGTGATCATATTATTTGGCAGAATAAACATGACGATTGCAAGTGCATAGATCGTATTTCCCAGTAAGATCATGCACAGATTTTTTAAATTTAAGTGTTTCATAGTCATATCATACCCTCTCCTGACATTTTCATCCATATTAGTATAAAGGATGATGGATTTTGAAACAAGATTTTTCTTCTATTTCGGCATTTTACTTATGATATGGCTCATGGCTGATAATACGGTAGCTTCTGTAAATCTGTTCCAGCAGAATTACCCGCATCAGTTGATGTGGAAATGTCATCTTTGAAAAACTCAGTGCATAGTCTGAACGCTTCAGCACTTCTTTTCCAAGTCCGATCGAACCACCGATGATAAATATGATATGGCTCGTCCCCTGAATTCCAAGGTTCTCAATCCTTTTCGCCAGTTCTTCGGAGGTCAGAAGCTTTCCCTCAATTTCCAGCGTAACAACATAGGCATCGTCTCTGACATATTTCAGAATCCGTTCACCTTCTTTATCACGGATGCCGTCTTCTACAGTCTCACTTGCGTTATCCGGTGTCTTTTCGTCTGCCACTTCAATGATTTCCAGCTTACAGTAACGGCTCAGTCTTTTACTGTATTCTGTAATAGCATCCTTTAAGTATTTTTCTTTTATCTTACCTACTGTGATTAATGTTATCTTCATTCTTCTATTCTTTCTATTTCTACTGTTTGGTTACCTGATACATATATAACTCGTGTAATGCTCTTGTTGCACAGATATATTTTGTCTGGTTCTGCATCGGATTTTCAATATCCCGAAAGACTCCGAATACCTGATCGAATTCCAGTCCTTTCGCAAGATAAAAGGTTGTGACGGTAAGCCCTTTTTTGAATGCAGAACTGTTGCGGTCAATATAGTGCACTTCTTCGCCACGGGCTTTTAACATCTGATACAATGTGAACGCTTCTGCTTCCGTCATGGTAATAATGGCAGCAGTCTCATACTCGTCTTCTCCAAGTTTTGCTTTTAAAAAGATCTCATCCAGCACAGCATCTTCATTTTGGAAATTCTCTTCAATGACTTCTTTTCCATGACGCTTTAAAAGTTCCACGTCTTTTACACCGGTTAGTTTTTCAGCGTATCTGGCAATCTCCATCGTATTTCTGTAACTTTTATTCATTACAATCTTATGGATCTTCTGATCGAACACCCCCGGAAGGAACTGTAATACATCTCGCATCTGTTCATCCAATGTCTGGGCCTTATCGCCGAGGATTGTCATCCGGCATTTGAAGATCTGATTCAGGATCACATACTGCAGATAAGAATAATCCTGCATTTCATCAATGACCAGATGCTTGATGTGGTTATGCACAGCTTTTCCGGTCAGACGGTACTTCAGATATAACACCGGAAATACATCTTCGTATTCCAGCTTGCGCTTTTCGTATTCGACATCCGGAAGTGCCGGATACCCGCATTCTTCCAGAAGCCATCCATATATCTTATAGATATCTTTTGTCACATACATCTTGTCAAACTTATTCTGTACGATCAGAAGTTCCTCTTCGCTAAGGTCACGTCCAAGTAATGTCTCATATTCATCCACACAATAATCCCGGATCGCATCCATACGGCTAAGCAACGGGGCATTCTGGAACTTGAAATAAAACAGATTAATAAGCTCTTCTTCCGTCTTTTGAATTCCTTTATATTCAATCGTTCGAAAATCCATCAGTTCATCTTCCAGGCTTGCGAGAAATCCTTCCATCATTCCGACAAAGCCTTCCGACTGTTTTTCTTCAAAGCGTTCTGTCAGGTAAAGATCCTGAAGCTTCATGTTCCTCTCCAGCTGGTCATAACGGTCTTCGCAGTCCGGAACGATTTCCTTCAATTCGCGGTATGCAAACAGATCAAAACTCATCTCCTGAATATTTTCCTCGCCCAGTTCCGGAAGAATATGAGAAATATAGTCCGAAAAAACACTGTTGGGAGAAAGAATCAGTATATTAGAGGATTTTAAATGTTCTCTGTCGTGATACAACAGGTATGCGATCCTGTGTAATGCAACGGAAGTCTTGCCGCTTCCGGCTGCCCCCTGAATTGCAAGGATCCGATCCTGTGTATTACGAATGATGGCATTCTGTTCTTTCTGGATCGTACGTACGATATTTTTCAGCTGCACATCACTGTTGGTTCCCAGTTCCTGTTTTAAAATATCGTCATCAATCTTGGTATCGCTTTCAAATGCATAGACCATTTTTCCATTTTTTACTTTATACTGCCATTTGGCGGCAATTTCGCCTTCGATAAGTCCGGCGGGAGCTTTATAAGAACCCGGTCCTTTATCATAATCGTAAAACAATCCGCTGACAGGTGCTCTCCAGTCATAGATCAAAGGCAGCATACCTGTACGCTCTGCAAAATTGCCAATACCGATATAAAAAATCTCCGGCTCTTCTTCCCCATCATAGATAAAATCTACACGTCCAAAAAACGGGGCTTCCAACATCTTACGGAGACGATGTCTCATCTTCTGCTTTTCCTGATTATCATTTACCTGATGTAAAAGTGCCTGTTGGTTATCGTAATTCTCATAACCATATTCGTCCATCTCAGTGTAATTCTCCCAGTAGTATTCGTTCATACTCTGAATGTCTTTCTGTCCGGCTTCAATGGATGCATCTACTTCTGTCAGCCGTGTACGGATCTTCTCCGTTACTTTATTTAAAAATATCTTTCCGTCTTTCAAATCTAATTCTGTCATAATCTCCAACCTGTCTTTTTGTTTTATCCTTACTTGTCAGCAGGACTGATTTTATAATTATTTTCAGTATTTAAATATGTCTTACAATCATAACACATACAGCTGTTTTTATTCAAGTACGGATACAGCATCAAAAAAGAGATACACACAAGATTTTTTCTTATGCATATCTCTTTTATCATATATTCATATCTGAATACTTATAGAATCTTTTATCCTGTGGATGATTAAGCATTCTTCTCAGACAGATATTCGTGGATACCTTTTGCACCTGCTTTGCCTGCACCCATAGCAAGAATTACAGTTGCAGCACCTGTTACGGCATCGCCACCTGCGAATACGGCAGCTTTTGAAGTCTGTCCGTTCTCTTCTTCTGCTACGATACATTTTCTCTTGTTCGTCTCAAGACCCTTTGTTGTAGAAGAAATCAATGGGTTTGGAGAGGTTCCAAGGGACATGATAACAGTGTCTAATTCAATCTCATATTCAGATCCAGGAATCTCAATCGGACGTCTTCTTCCGGAAGCATC
>CAKRCY010000032.1:0-26597 GCA_934309195.1 uncultured Dorea sp. | reverse complement strand
GTTCAAGAGTTATCCGAAACGCAGTTCAAAAGCCTTGTGCAAGCGGCCAAGCAAAACGTAGTACTAATTGATACTACTAACGGTTTTGACAATGCACAAGTGTGTGCAGGAGGAATTTCCACTATAGAGCTTAGTGCCAGGACAATGGAATCCAGATATATAAAAGGCCTGTATCTTACAGGCGAACTTCTGGATGCAGATGGGATCTGCGGTGGTTATAATCTTCAATGGGCATGGGCAACCGGCTATCTGGCCGGCAAGGCAGCTGCGGATACGCAGTGATTTTTACAAAGATAACAAAAAGGAGTAAAACATGATACGGATCAATCAGTTAAAATTGAACATTGCACATACACAATCAGACCTGGAACGAAAGATTTTGAAAACGCTTCATATGAGAAAAGAAGATCTTCAGGGATACAAGATCAGACGCCAGTCCATTGACGCGCGTAAAAAGCCAGATCTTTATTATGTTTATTCCTTGGATGTCCTGGTAAAAGATGAGGCAAAAATCAAAAAAAGCATCAAGAGTAATCAGATTCAATTTCAGGCGAAAGAAGATACTTATAACTTTCCTGCAAACGGAACCAGCAAGTTCAAGCACCGTCCTGTTATCATCGGAACCGGACCTGCGGGACTATTCTGTGGATATATGCTTGCAATCCACGGATACCGGCCAATCCTTCTGGAAAGAGGGGCCGATGTCGATCAACGCACCAAAGACGTAGAAAACTTCTGGAAGACCGGAACATTAGACCCTTCATCGAATGTTCAATTCGGTGAAGGTGGTGCTGGAACATTCTCTGATGGAAAACTTAACACTCTTGTCAAAGACAAATCAGGGCGCAACCACGAAGTTCTCCGCATCTTTGCCAGACATGGTGCTCCAGAGGCGATCACATATCAAAGCAAGCCGCATATAGGAACAGATATTTTGTCCCGGGTTGTAAAAGAAATGCGTGAATGTATCTGTGCGCATGGCGGAGAAGTACGGTTTCATTCACAGGTCACTGATATCCAGACCGTTACAACAGGGAACACAAAAGTGCTCCGCAAATTAGAAGTATACGATCTCAAAAAGCAGGAAAAATATGTTCTCGATACAGAGCTTGCTGTTTTTGCAATCGGTCATAGTGCCCGTGATACATTTGCCATGCTGCACCAACACGAAGTACCTATGCAGCCAAAAGCATTTGCAGTAGGAGTCCGCATGGAGCATCCTCAGGAAATGATTAATAAAGATCAATATGGAGAGCATTATCCGGACTTTCTGCCCGCAGCACCGTATAAACTTACGGCAAATCTGAAAAACGGAAGAGGTGTATATACATTTTGTATGTGTCCCGGTGGATATGTAGTAAATGCCTCTTCCGAACCTCATCGCCTTGCTGTTAACGGAATGAGTTACAGCAAACGAGACGGACAGAATGCCAATACCGCCGTTATTGTTACCGTAACCCCTGAAGATTTTGGAAGCAGCCATCCACTTGCCGGCGTTGAATTCCAAAGAAAATTAGAAGAAAATGCATATCGGGAAGGAAACGGCAAGGTTCCGGTACAGTTATTCGGTGATTTTTGTAAAAATATACCTTCGCAAAAATTAGGTGATATTATTCCACAGATAAAAGGTATGTATCAGCTTGCTAATGTCAGACGCATTTTTCCTGAGATCATTGCGGATTCATTACAGGAAGGGGTATGCATATTTGATCAGAAGCTTCCTGGATATGCAAGAAAGGATGCTGTCATTTCAGGAGTTGAAAGCAGAACATCTTCGCCGGTCAGAATCATAAGAGATGATTCTCTGCAAAGCGAGATCCGCGGAATCTATCCTTGTGGAGAAGGCGCGGGTTATGCCGGCGGCATTACATCTGCAGCCATGGATGGAATAAAAATTGCCGAAATGATTGCCGGCACATATCGCCCGTTAGAGACAAAAAAATAAAAATTTTTTATGAAATATGCTCACTTTATGTAGAAAACCGAAAAGAAGTTTAAGAATTTTTTAATATCATAAACCTATACACTTTTTCTGAAATGTGATAAAATGTATTGAGTTTTTTAGATAGGAAAAACGAGGAGGAGTACATATGAAAGGTGCAGGAAGTAAAAACGCCTGGGCTTTATTTCTGCTTCTGCTGGCAGGAGTAGTTCTTGGTGGCTTTATTGGTGAACTGGCAAAAGGGGTGCCGGCTTTATCCTGGCTGGGCTATGGACAATCTTTCGGGATAGACGATCCGATCGTTCTGAATCTCGGAGTAATGGTCATAACATTTGGTCTGTCGATAAAGATAACCATGGCAAGTATCATTGGCGTGATTCTTTCCATTATCATATATCGTTTCTTATAATTTACAGAATCGGTCCTTTGACCGAACCTGTAAAAATGTCGTGCGAATCTGAAGAATAATATGAATCAATCAAATACCATAAGAGAAATGCCGAGAGACGAGCGGCCATATGAAAAGTGTTCCCGTCTCGGAGCCGAACATTTAAGTGACGTTGAATTGCTGGCAGTGCTGTTAAGAACCGGCACCCGCGGTGAAAATGCATTGGAGCTTGCAAGAAGAATTCTTTATCATGCCGGCGGAATCGGTATTCTCGGAATTCATCAGTTTAACGCTGAACGTCTGAAGCAGATCAAAGGGATCGGCAACGTAAAAGCAATTCAGATATCATGTATATCTGAACTTGCAAAAAGACTTGCAAAAGCGTCTTATCAGGATACCGTATGTTTTACCGAGCCAAAAACGATTGCGCAATATTATATGGAAGATTTAAGACATGAGAAACAGGAACATATGAAATTATTAATGTTAAACTCGAAGGCAAAGCTGCTTGGCGAAACTACCATTTCCAAAGGGACTGTGAATGCATCCCTGGTCACGCCAAGAGAGCTTTTTATAGAAGCATTGCAGAAGAATGCAGTATCCATTATCATCTTACACAATCATCCAAGCGGAGATCCGTCTCCAAGCCGGGAAGATATGCTGACAACAAAAAGGATTCTGGATGCGGGTGCATTAATTGGAATTGAGCTGTTAGACCATATCATAATTGGCAATAATTGTTATATAAGTTTCCGCGAAGAAGGCATGCTGTAAAATTCTGCAACCAAGATAGAAAGGATTCTGTCAGATGGCAAGAAATGTATACGGACTGGATCTTGGGTCTTATGACATCAAGGTCTATGATAAGAAAAAAGACACGATCTGGAAAGAGAAGAACGTGATCGCATTTAAAGACAATCGTGACCGTGATATTTTTGCGGTTGGTGATGATGCATTTAGTATGTATGGGAAAGCTCCCGCAAACATCGAGATCACATTTCCGATGAAAGAGGGCGTTATTTCCAGATTTAACGACATGCAGTTTCTTCTTCAGAACTTATTAAAAAGAGGAAGACAGTTTTCCCGTGGTTCTGAATATGTAATTGCTGTTCCAACAGATGTTACCGAAGTTGAAAAGAAGGCGTTCTTTGATCTTGTGATTCATTCAACAGCCAAAGCAAAAGAAGTAAATATCGTAGAACGTTCGATTGCCGATGCAGTCGGGTTAAATCTGGATATTCAGAATACAAAAGGAATTATGATCGCAAATTTCGGTGGTGAAACTACCGAACTGTCTGTCCTGGCCGGGGGCGGAATGGTACTGAACCGCCTTGTAAAGGTGGGCGGACATACGTTTGATCAGGGGATTATCAATCTTGTAAAGCACAGTCACGACTTCCTGATCGGTCGTCAGACTGCTGAAGTACTGAGACGGAATTTCAATGTCTTTACCGGAGATTCTGATTCTATCTTATCGGTAGCCGGCAGAGATCTGATCACAGGTGTACCGATGCGTAAGCCGGTTTCTATCATGCTGATCCGTGCTGCAATGAAAGATCCGTTGCTGGAATGTGTCAAAGCCATCCATTCCCTTCTTGACAGAACGCCTCCGGAAGTCCGCAAAGCAATCTATGAGAATGGTATTTTTCTCACTGGCGGACTTGCAAATATGCCTGGTCTCGAGATTTATATCGAACAGATGGTAGGCATCAAGTCAAGAACTGCCCTGGAACCGGATACCTGTGCGGTCAATGGTCTGAAACGTATTATTATGTCGAAAGACTTAAGAAAACTGACATTTTCAATGATAGAAGATAATTATAGGTGGATGAGATAATGAAGACAAAAAATCAATCTTCCCTTCCAAGTAAATACTGGCTGATCATCGTAATCGTCATCTGTGTCATCCTGATGGGTGTGGAACGTATTACCGGAGGGAACGGACCAATCAGTTTCGTTGCAAACTATACAGTCATTCCTATGCAGAAAGGGATCGGATATGTCGGACGCTATATGAGTGATCTTTCCGATAACTTTGAAACACTGCAGGACATGAAAAAAGAAAACAAAAAATTACAGTCCAAAGTAGACGACCTTACGATCGACAACACGAGACTACGCCAGGATCAGTATGAACTGGAGAGACTGAGAGAATTATATAAACTGGATGAAAATTATTCGGATTACAAAAAAGTAGGTGCACATGTCATTTCCAATAACGGTTCCAACTGGTTCAGTGATTTTACGATTGACAAAGGGAAGAAGGACGGCATTAAAAAGAACTGCAATGTCCTCGCCGGAAGCGGTCTGGTTGGAATTGTAACGGAGGTTGGTCCGCATTATGCGAGAGTACGCTCCATCATTGACGACGAAAGCAATATCAGTGCAATGCTTCTTTCAACTTCCGACACCTGTGTAGTCAGAGGTGACTTGAAACAGATGGAAAACGGCAGGATCCGTTTTGAAAAACTTGCCAATAACGATAATAAGATTGAAGTCGGAGAACAGGTTGTTACATCTCATGTCAGTGACCGGTTCCTTCAGGGACTTTTTGTCGGATACGTCAGTGAAGTGAAAGTGGATTCTAATAACCTGACCCGGTCCGGATATATTACACCTGCTGTAGATTTCACGAAACTGCAGGAGGTTCTCGTTATTACCACCACGAAAAACGACCTGATCAAACAAGAATCCGGAAATACCAAGGGAGAGTAATTCATGAAACGAAAGTTGATTACATTTTGTATTATCATCATATGCTTTTTAATGGAATGCACCATCTTCCACCGATTGTCTTTTGCATCCATCAAACCGAACCTGCTGATTATCATCACTTCATCGTTCGGATTTATGCGCGGAAAGAAAGAGGGGCTTGCCGTAGGATTCCTTTCCGGCTTTTTGACGGATGTATTCTGGGGGAATACACTTGGATTCTATACGTTACTTTTCTCGGTGATCGGATATCTGAACGGATCATTCCGAAGACTTTTTTATGATGATGACATTAAACTTCCAATCGCACTGATCGCAGTCAGCGAATTGATCTATGGTTTAGTTACATACTTCTGTATGTATCTTTTGCGGGGGGATTTTGCTTTTGAAGCATACCTGAGGCAGATCATTATGCCCGAGCTTGTATACACAATCCTGGTCACACTGATTCTGTATCAGATCATATTACACATTAACAAGAAACTGGAAGCAGAAGAGCAAAGGAGTGCAAGTAAATTTGTATAGTTTATGGGAACGGATCAAATCCGGCATTGCAGAATTCGTACAATCTCGAATATTCGTGCTGATCATTGTCTTTTGTATTACATCGGCAATTCTGGTACAGCGGATATTTTATCTTCAGATTGTAAAAGGACAGGAATACCTTGACGATTATAAACTGCAGATTCAGAAAACAAAAGAGATTCAGGGAACCCGTGGTAATATATATGACCGTAACGGCAACCTTCTGGCTTATAATGAACTGGCATACTCTGTCACAATTGAAGACAATGGTTCTTATGACAGTATTGCACAGCAGAATAAAGTTTTAAACAAGACGATTTCTTCTGTTATTAAAATGGTAGAATCCAATGGCGATACCGTGATCAATAACTTTGGAATCATTTTGGACAGTAATAATATGTATCAGTTTGTTGCACAGAATGAAACGCAGAAATTACGTTTTATCGCTGATGTATACGGTAAATCTACAATTGATAAGCTTTCCAAAAAACAAAAAGAGACTACTGCCGATGAACTGATTCATTATCTGTGTACAAATAAGCAGAAATTCGGTATTGATGAAAAATCTATGGACAAGTCCATGGTATTAAAACTGATCAATATCCGTTATCAGATCTGGCTGAACAGTTATCAGAAATACATTTCAACTACAATTGCCGAAGATGTCAGTGATGCAACAGTCGCAGACATCATGGAAAATCTAGACAAATTGTCCGGCATCAATGTAGAAGAAGAGTCACTGAGAAAATATGCTGACAGTAACTGCTTTGCAAACATCATAGGATATACCGGTCAGATTTCTCAGGAAGAGTATGATGCATTAAGTGACGCAGATCAGGAAAGATACAGCAAAACAGACACCGTCGGTAAAGCTGGTCTTGAAAAGGCACTGGATTCCCAGCTTCAGGGAAAAAAGGGAAGTGAGAAGCTTTATGTTAATAACGTCGGAAAAGTAATAAAAACCGTAAAGGGCACAAATCCCAAAGCCGGAAATGACCTGTATCTGACGATTGATGCCAATCTTCAAAAAGCCGCTTATAACATTCTGGAGCAGGAACTTGCGGGCGTTCTGCTTGCCAAAATACAAAACAATCTGGATTTTGACCGGAACAAAGTCGAAGACGGAAGTGACGTTATCATTCCGATTGGTGATGTATATAACGCTATGATCAACAATGACGTACTTGATATGACGCATTTTACAGATGCAAATGCCGGTGAGGCTGAAAGAGAGGTTGCATCTGCATTCGCCGCAAGAAAAGAAGAGGTAAAGAATTCTCTTACGAAAATATTCAGTGATTCCAATGCAGCAGCATATAAAGATCAGCCAAAAGAAATACAGGCGTACCTCACCTATCTGGTATCGGATGTGCTGACAAACGGAACAGGTGTAGTAATGTCAAAATCTATCAATACCAAGGATGATACTTACAAAGCCTGGAAAGATGATGAATCTATCAATGTATATACCTACCTGAATTACGCTATTTCAAAGAACTGGATAGATACTTCGCTGTTGAAAGATTATATAAAATCAAATGAACAGTATTCTGATTCCAGTGAAGTGTATCAGGGAATTATTAATTATATTCTGGATTATGTTGATTCAGACAATAGTTTCGACAAACTGATCTACCGCTATATGATAAAATCCGGAACAATTACCGGCAGACAGGTATGTATGATGCTCTATGAACAGGGAATACTGGATCAGGATGATGAGCAGTATAACGGTCTGAAAGCAGGAAATGTCGGTGCATATGATTTTATGCGGAGTAAAATCCAGTCTTTGGAGATTACACCCGGACAGTTAGGACTGGAGCCTTGTACCGGTTCACTGGTTGCAACAGATCCGAACACCGGTGAAGTACTTGCGTGCGTCTCTTATCCCGGATATGACAACAACCGTCTTGCAAATACAATGGATTCTGATTACTACAGCAAACTGCTTACCAATCAGTCCCGTCCATTCTACAATAATGCAACACAGGAAAAGACAGCACCTGGTTCCACTTATAAACCATTGTCTGCAATTGCCGGTCTGACCGAAGGTGTCATTGATGTCAACACATACCTTCCATGTGCCGGAGTATATAAGAAAGTTACACCAAATCCAAAATGCTGGATTTATCCGTCATCACATGGCAACCTGAATGTATCACAGGGTATTCAGCATTCTTGTAATGACTTTTTCTATGAAGTCGGTTACAGACTGGGGCTCAATAATGCCGGTGATTCAAAACTGGACAGTGATACTTCCGATGGAAAAAGTACACAAAATTATTATTCAAGCGAACGTGGTATTGCAAAGCTTCAGAAATATGCAGAAGAATTCGGTCTTGGGGATACTTCAGGTATGGAAATTCCTGAATCTGACCCGCAGATATCCGATGACAACTCTGTATTATCTGCTATCGGACAGGGTACCAACAACTATACTACCAGTCAGCTTGCAAGATATATCACAGCAGTTGCAAATGAGGGAACTGTATACAACTTAAGTCTTTTAGATAAGGTTACAAGCCCTAAAGGAAAAACGATCAAAGATTATACTCCTGAAGTAAAAAATAAAGTTACTGATGTGTCTGCCTCTACATGGCAGGCAGTCCATGAAGGCATGAGAGCAGTTGTAACCTCAGAACATAAAGATATTTTCACAAAATTGAATTCGAGTGGTATTGCATTATCCGGTAAAACCGGAACTGCACAGCAGAGTCAGACTCATCCAGACCACGGTCTGTTTGTAGGATTTGCTCCTAGTGACAGTCCACAGATTGCATTTGCAATCCGTATTGCCAACGGCTACAGTTCGACATTCGCAGCTGAAGTCGGTAATGATGTCATGGAGTACTACTATAAAGTCACACCGGAAAATGAATTGATCACGGGATCTGCATCAGATATCGGTACCGGATCAAATGGTGGAGATTAAAGAAAAGAAAGGATGATTCTATGTGAAAGACCAGGTGCTCATCAAGAGTAACAAATACGGCATCACTATTTATTTTGATTCAGACAGCTCATTCGAAGAACTTCTGGAAGTCGTAAAAAAGAAATTCCAATCTGCTTCCAGATTCTTTGATCACGCAAAAATGGCTGTGGAATATGAAGGCCGTTCTTTCACAGAAGAAGAAGAGCGGCAGCTGACAAGAGAAATCGAATCAGCTGCCAATATCGAAATACTTTGTATCATTGAGAAAAATACTGTTACAGAACAAGTCCATAAAAAAATGCTGGACGAAAGCCTTGAAGCCATCCATGAAAAAGACGGGCAGTTCTATAAAGGTACATTAAGAGGAAGACAGGTTCTTGAGTCAGAACAAAGCATTGTGATCATAGGTGATATCGAAGAAGGTGCTACCGTTGCATCCAAAGGAAATGTAATTGTAACCGGCACCATATACGGCACTGTGATCGCAGGTGCCTCCGGACGCAAAGATGCTGTCATTGCAGCTCTCCGTATGCAGCCGAAAAAACTGCGGATAGGAGAAGTAAAAGTAAAACCAGTTATAGGAGGAAGTTATTCATGGGCGAAGTTATCGTAATTACATCAGGAAAAGGCGGAGTCGGAAAGACGACTACAACAGCAAATGTAGGAGCAGGTTTATCTAAGCTTGGCAAAAAAGTAGTAATCATAGATACTGATCTCGGGCTGCGAAATCTGGATGTTGTGATGGGCATGGAAAATCTGGTCGTATATAATCTGGTCGATGTTGTAACCGGAGGATGCCGCCTGAAACAGGCATTGATCCGTGACAGCCGATATGAGAATCTATATCTGCTCCCGTCCGCCCAGACAAAAGATAAGTCTGCAGTATCACCGGAACAGATGAAAAAACTCACTTCGGAATTAAAAGAAGAATTTGACTACATACTTCTGGATTGTCCGGCCGGTATTGAACAAGGCTTTCAGAATGCAATTGCCGGTGCTGACCATGCATTAGTTGTTACAACTCCGGAAGTATCATCCATTCGTGATGCTGACCGTATCATCGGACTTTTGGAACAGAATCAGATCCGTAAGATCGACCTGATCATCAACCGCATCCGGATGGACATGGTGAAACGGGGAGATATGATGTCCGTTGATGATGTCACCGAAATCCTCTCGGTACCATTAATCGGAATCCTTCCTGATGATGAACAGGTTGTTATCGGAACTAACCAGGGGGAACCGGTAATTGGTCTTGATTCAACGGCAGGAAAAGGATATTTAAATATTTGTAAACGTATTCTGGGACTGGAAGTTCCTTATATAAATCTTGATACCGGAAAGGGATTCTTCTCAAGGATCTCTCATGCATTCAAGAAGAATTAGGAGGCCCTGAATATGTTGAAAAGCTCTTCCGTATCCATCGCAAAGAACCGTCTCCGCGCATTGGTCGTATCGGACCGCGTACAATGTACGCCTTCCGTTTATGATCATATCTGCCGGGACTTATACCAAACCCTTTCCAAATACGTGGAACTTACAGAAGATGATTTTCAAGTAGAGATTAACCGTTCACAGATAGTGATAAGAATAGCAGGAGAAGAAACGTGAGATCACATAGATTTACAAAACCATATAACTGGAAAAATTACAAATTCGGAATTGTTGCACTTGTAGGCATTTTATCCATTTTCGGTATCTTAGTCGTAGGCAGTGCGAAAGAATCTCTTCAGAACAAGCAGATTCTTGGTGTCGTGATAGGTCTTGCGGCTATGATCATCGTGTCACTGATTGACTATATGTGGATCATGAATTTTTACTGGGTATTGTATATACTCTCTATCATTATGCTTGCCGCAGTAAAATTATTTGGTGAGAATGTAAATGGTGCAACCCGCTGGATTAAGGTAGGTTTTATCCAATTTCAGCCGTCAGAGCTTGCAAAAATATTACTGATCATATTTTTTGCAAAATTCCTGATGGAACATGAAGAAGATATCAATGATAAATTTACACTGTTGAAATATGCTGTCCTCGCAGGTATTCCACTGGTATTGATCTTAATTGAGCCAAACCTGTCCACAACCATTTGTACCGCTCTTATGATCTGTCTTATGATCTATGTAGCCGGACTAAGTTATAAATTCATCGGTACCGTCCTTGTTATATTAGTACCGGTCGCAGTCATCTTTTTAAGTATCGTTGTTCAGCCTGACCAGAAGCTTTTAAAGGATTATCAGCAGAAGCGTATCCTTGCTTTTATCGAACCCGAAAAATATGAAAGTGATGAAGCTTACCAGCAGAAAAACTCTGTCATGGCAATCGGTTCCGGTCAGTTAACAGGAAAGGGACTGGATAATAACACGACTACATCCGTAAAAAACGGTAATTTTATCCTTGAACCACAGACAGATTTCATTTTTGCGATTATTGGTGAAGAATTAGGTTTTGTCGGAGGTTGTATAATTATTGCGTTATTACTATTGATTGTGATACAATGTATTTTAGTCGGGATACGATCGCAAGACCTTGCAGGAAGAATCATATGCTGTGGTGTTGGGGGACTGATTGGCATACAAAGTTTTATTAACATTGGCGTTGCTACCAAGATCTTACCTAATACCGGAGTGCCATTACCTTTTGTAAGTTATGGACTGACATCTCTTGTAAGTTTATATATTGGAATTGGATTAGTCTTGAACGTAGGATTACAACCGAAAAAATACCAGTAAGGAGTGAATAATATGAATATAGGTCTGATAGCACATGATTCAAAAAAAGCACTGATGCAAAATTTCTGTATCGCATACAGAGGAATTTTAAGCAAACACAGTCTTTATGCTACAGGAACGACAGGGAGATTGATTGAAGAAGTTACGAACCTGAAAGTTCATAAATATCTGGCCGGTCCCTTAGGAGGAAAGCAGCAGTTAGGAGCACAGATTGCACAGAATGATATTGATGCGCTGATCTTTTTGAGAGAGCCTTCCAATCCAAAACCTCACGACCCGGATCTTAATGATGTGATCCGTATGTGTGACACTTATAATATTCCGCTGGCAACAAATCTTGCAACAGCAGAAATTATTATCTTAGCAATTGACAGAGGAGATTTAGACTGGCGTGAAATGTATCGGTAAATACTCAAAATTAATAGCTATGCTGTCGTTGACGGCAATGGTGACAACCGGTTGTGGTTTTGGATCAAAGAATGTAGTAGCAGATTACGAAATCGAAAATTATAACAAAAATCTGTATACAGGTGATTTATTTGCCTCCGATCTGTGTGTTGCATCCGGTGATGTCAATCTGAAAGGGATTACCTCTGCTGAAACAGATACACTTCATTCAGCAGCCTTGTTTGATGTTGACGGAAAAAAAGTTGACTTTTCCTATCAAATGTTTGATAAAATCTATCCGGCAAGTACAACCAAGCTTATGACTGCTCTGGTTGCTCTGGAAAATGCTGACCTGTCAGACGTTGTTACAGTGTCTCAGAATGCCGATATGAACAGTTTTGCTGCTGACGAAGCGACTTGCGGAATACAGGCTGGCGATAAGATTACCTTATCCGATTTATTATACGGTCTGTTACTTCATTCCGGAAATGACAATGCAACAGCAATTGCAGAATATGTGGGCGGAAGTATGGATGGATTTGCCAAAATGATGAATAAAGAAGCAAAAAAATTAATGGCAACAGGCACGCATTTCGTAAACTCCAACGGCCTTCATAATGACGACCATTATACAACTGCTTATGACCTTTATCTCATTTTTAATGAATGCATTAAAAATGATGATTTTGTCAAAATCATCAAATCAAAATCGCATACCGCCAAGGTTACCGGAAGCAGTGGTGCTGTGAGAAGTATTACCTGGGAACCTACTAATTTTTATGCTACCGGCGAAGCAGAAAAACCAGATAATGTAACTGTTATCGGCGGAAAAACAGGAACAACCAAGCTGGCCGGGAATTGTCTGGTCCTTCTTACAGAAGATGAGAGCGATCATCCATATATCTCTATTGTAATGAACGCTGATACAAAGCCATTGCTTTATAAAGATATGACAGCAATTGTGGAAGCAATTCCCGAAAAATAATATGTAAAAATATAGAAGGGGCATCCATAATACGGATACCCCTTTTTTAGGATGAACTTCCGATTCTTCCATAAAGGCTGATGAGATAAAGTCCACATAGACCGATAATGGTATAAATAATTCTGGAAATCCATGTGAGATTTCCAAAGATTACGGCTACGATGTCCAGTTTAAATATACCAACCAGAAGCCAGTTAAGTGCACCGATGATCACAAGTGTCAATGCAGTGTTATCAAACCATTTCATCTGAGTAATCCTCCTTTTATCGAATGATAATAGTATTGCCGGGAAAAGTGGGATTATACATTGCGGAAAGGATTTTTATCATGGATGAAAGTGAAAAATATTATCCATATTCACAATATCTCAAAGAAAGATATGGAGAAAAAGTATATAAACTTCCGGTAAACCTCCCGGTCAGCTGTCCAAATAGAATTAACGGAAGCGGCTGTTCGTTTTGTGCAGAAAAGGGAACCGGATTTGAAGCGATGGACTCTGCCGTATCTGTCACGGAACAGCTTTTTAGGACTCGCGACTACATTGAGAAACGTTATCATGCGCATAAGTTTATTGCGTATTTTCAAAACTTTACGAATACATTTTTACCGCTTGAAATATTCCGTTCATATATCGAGGAAGCATCCCGAATTCCTGATATTGTTGAAATTGCCGTATCTACACGGCCGGATTGTATACGGGATGACTACCTGGATGTATTACATACGGTCCGGGAAAAAACCGGAATCCAGATTACGATCGAACTCGGACTTCAAACAGTGAATTATCATACCTTAAAACAAATATCAAGAGGCCATTCTCTTGCGGAATTTATCGATGCGGTCCTGCATATCAACAAATATTCTTTCGATATCTGTACACATGTGATACTGAATCTTCCGGGAGATGACCTGGATGATACCATTGAAACGGCAAAAATATTATCTGCACTTCCGGTACAGATTGTAAAGGCACATTCTCTTTATATTGCAAAGAATACAAAGTTGTGCGAAGCGTATGAAAATGGTACAATATCTCTATGTAAAAAAGAAGAGTACCTGAACCGCCTCATTCTGTTCCTGGAATATCTGAGACCGGACATTGCAGTTGAGCGCCTGTTCAGCCGTATTCCGGAAAAGGATGCTGTATTCTGTAACTGGGACACCAGCTGGTGGAAGTTAAGAGATGAACTTTTTGAAATCATGACAGAAAGGCAGAGTTATCAGGGAAAAGAATTTCACTATTTAAATGGATCAGCATTACGTATGTTAAAGCAATAAAGATAGGAGGCCGGAAATTTGGCTGGAAACACGCATTCATCAAATATAAAAGTATATCAGAAGAAAAAACATTTAAATATTGGGATCATCATTTTTGGTGTTATATTTATTTATCTTGTTGTAACTGTATTAATGTACCTGACAGAAAAACATATTTCTGTTTACGAGGTCCGGGAAGGATCCATTCTCAAAGACAATTCTTATACCGGTCTTGCCATCCGCAATGAAACAGTAATCCGCTCCGAAGACGACGGATACGTTAATTACTTTGTTTCAGCCGGTAGTAAAGTCGGTGCTAAAACACAGATTTATTCTCTTTCTGATCACAAGCTACAGTTTGAATCAAAATCGGGGAAAAATCAGAAATTAACCTCCGCTGAGCAGAACAATATACGTCAGAAGACCCAGACTTTCTGCGAAAATTATTCTGATGAAAGTTTCGGAGATGTATATACATTAAAAAGTAATATTTCAAGTGTGCTGGATGGAAAATCAAATCAGAACCGTCAGACTCAGCTTGCTGTTCTGACCGATGCAGATACCGACGGACTTCACGTATTTTCTGCGGATTCTGACGGTATCATATGTTATTATGTGGACGGATTCGAAAAAACTACTGCGGATGATGTAACCCCGGATATGTTAAGCAAAGAAGGCTATCGTAAAAAAGAGCAGAAGAACAATACCAGAATTAAATCCGGCACCCCGGTATACAAATTAATCAAAGATGATGACTGGACTTTGGTTATTCCTTTAACCAAAGAGTGTGCAAAAGAGTTGAAAGATTCTTCCAGTGTCCATGTACGTTTTCCGAAAGATAATGAAACTATGACCGCTGCATTTTCCATAAAAAAAGTAAAAGGGTCTTATCTCGGATATCTTGCATTTGATTCTTCAATGGTACGTTATGCCCAGGATCGTTTTGTTGACGTAGAACTGATACTCGAAGATCAGTCCGGACTTAAAATACCGAAATCAGCGGTTACAAAGAAGGACTTCTATGTAATTCCGGAAGATTATCTTACCCAGGGCGGAAATAGTAACAGTACCGGTGTATTGATCGATACCGGGAAAGAGAATGCAGAATTTCAGGCTGTTGATATCTATTACCGCGATACACAGACCGGTTCTGTCTATGTTGATCCGGATGATTTTGAAAAAAATACAACCTTAAAAAAAGCAGGCTCTTCAGATACTTATCAATTATCAGAAACAAAGCAATTAAAGGGAGTTTATAATATCAACCGGGGTTATGCGGTATTCCGTCAGGTACAGATTTTATGCGAAAGCGATGATTACTATATTGTACAAAGCGGTAATGATTATGGTCTGTCCAATTATGACCACATTGCACTGACAGGAAAAGACGTACATGAGGGTGATGTTATTTCTTAATTTGATATAAGAGAAAAGGAGCTAGAAATTATGTTAAAAGAAAATCTTGCAAAAGTAGAAGAAAATATCCAGGCTGCATGCGACCGCGCCGGCCGTAAGAGAGAAGAGATTACGTTGATCGCAGTAAGCAAAACAAAACCTGTAGAGATGCTGCAGGAAGCATATGATCTGGGTGTTCGTGTCAATGGAGAGAACAAAGCACAGGAACTCGCTTCCAAATATGAAGTTCTGCCAAAAGATATTCACTGGCATATGATCGGTCATATGCAGCGTAATAAGGTCAAATATATTATTGATAAAGTAGATCTTATTCATTCTGTGGATTCTGTCCGATTAGCTGAAACAATTGATAAAGAAGCAGAAAAACATAACGTTACAGCCAATATACTGATTGAGGTAAATGTTGCGAAAGAAGAAAGTAAGTTCGGACTTATGCCGGAAGAAGTTCCTGCATTTGTAGAGCAGATATCAAAATTTTCACATATCCGTGTAAAAGGTCTTATGACAATTGCTCCATTTGTAGAAAATCCTGAGGATAATCGCCCTGTTTTTGCCCATTTACGCAAATTATCTGTTGACATCGCAAAGAAAAACATTGATAATATTACTATGAGTATTCTTTCTATGGGTATGACAAATGACTATCAGGTAGCCATAGAAGAAGGAGCTACCATGGTCCGTGTTGGTACCGGAATCTTCGGAGCACGAGACTATACTCATCAAGTATAAACGGAAGATAGGAGATTTATTAAAAATGGGAGTATTAGATAAGTTCTTAAGTATCATGAAGTTAGACGACGGAGACGATGAATACGATGATGATGAATTCTTCGACGATGACGAGTATGATGATGATTATGAAGAAAAGCCCAAGAGAAGCCTCTTTCATAAAAGCACAAAAGACAATGATAAAGATTTTGATGAGAATGACGAAGAGGAATATACAGCACCTGTAAAGCAGAAATCTTCATTCTCTAATAATAAAGTAACACCTATGCGTCAGCCTGCAAGAAGAAGCAGTGTAAATATGGAAGTATGTGTAATTAAGCCGACTTCTGTTGAAGATTCCAGAGAGATCACAGAGACTCTGTTAAGCGGACGCACAGTGATCCTTAATCTGGAGGGACTGGATCTTGAGATTGCACAGCGTATTATTGATTTCACTTCAGGTGCTACATTTGCAATCAGTGGTAACCTGCAGAAGATTTCGAATTACATATTCCTTGTAACACCTACAAATGTAGATATTTCGGGAGATCTTCAGGATCTGTTGAACACTTCTCTGGATTCTTCATCTATGAGGACAAGATTTTAATTATGAACAAAGAAGAAAGTATGTTACAGAAACGTCTGGTTGAACTTTCCGGACTTGCATATAACAGAGGCATTGTTGTATTTTCTGACTTTCTTAATTTGAATGAATTGAATATTCTTCATACGACACCGAAAGACATGTTCTTATCCCAGTATAAGACGTATGGTGGATATGACTTATCAGAGCGTCAGATGGCTGTATTTCTACCTGATGCTCTTTATTATGAGTATGAATATCCGATTCAGACAATAGAAGTCAGCCCGCTGAATAAGAAGTTTTCCGAAGATCTTACTCACCGCGATTATCTTGGTGCACTGATGAATCTTGGTATTGAACGTTGTAAGATCGGAGATATTATTGCAGAAGACCATAAAGCGCTGATATTTGTCAAAGAAGAAATGGCAGAATATGTCGCCGGTAATCTGACTCAGATCAGACATACTCATGTAAAAGCAACGATCGGTACCGGTTTTCAGGTTGATTATGAACCGAGATACGAAGAATTAAAAGGAACCGTATCATCCATCCGTCTCGACAGTGTTCTCGCTTTGGCATATCCGCTTTCCAGAAGTAAGATCACGTCTCAGATTGAAGCCGGAAAAGTGTTTGTAAATGGAAAACTGATTACCAGTAACGGATACCGGTTAAAGGAGAATGATATGATTTCCGTCCGTAAAATGGGTCGTATTGCCTATAATGGGATCCTGTCTGAGACAAAAAAAGGACGTTATATGATTTCTGTACGCAAATATATATAGTTTTTGTACTATGAATTCAAAAGAGTCATAGATTCATAGTATGATCGGCAAGGAGTATCATGAATACAAATACAAAACGTATCACACATTATATCACAGCACTGATCAGTATTATTGTACTGGTATGCATAGACCAATTTACAAAATATCTTGTTGTCGGACACTTAAAAGACCGGCCGGCTTATGTGCTGATCAGAAATATATTCCAATTAGAATATCTCGAAAACAGAGGCGCTGCATTCGGGATACTGCAGAACCAGAGAGTTTTCTTTTATATCAGTGCACTACTGATTACTGCAGCTGTAATCTGGTTCTATAGCAAAGTACCTATGGAAAAAAAATATCTGCCGCTTCGTATCTGTGCGGTATTGATCGTTGGCGGGGCTTTCGGTAACTGTATTGACCGTATCCGCCTGAATTATGTAGTCGATTTTTTTTATTTCAAACTGATCGACTTTCCGATTTTTAATGTTGCAGATATCTATGTTACCGTTGCAGCATTCCTGTTAGTTATATTAATACTCGTTTACTATAAGGAGGAAGACCTTGAAAGAATTTTCCATCGATCTTAATGCCGAAGGCCAGCGGATTGACCTCTATCTTTCCGAACAGTTCGAAGACAGATCAAGATCTTATATTCAGAAAATCATCAAAGATGGATATGTAAAAGTAAACCAGAAGCCTGTAAAATCCAATTACAGGCTTTCTTTTGATGACAGGGTAGAAGTTACCCTGCCAGAAGCAAAAGAGCCTGATATCGCGCCTGAGAACATTCCGCTGGATATCTTATATGAGGATCAGGACATTATTATGATCAATAAACCAAAGCAGATGGTTGTTCACCCTGCTCCCGGACATTACAGCGGAACACTGGTCAATGCTCTGATGTATCACTGCGGAAATGAACTGTCCGGTATCAACGGCTGTATGCGTCCCGGAATTGTTCACCGCATTGATATGGACACCACGGGTTCACTGGTCATCTGCAAGAACGATAAAGCTCATCAGAGCCTTTCCGAACAATTAAAGGTACACTCTATCCGCCGTATCTATGTTGCGATCGTACATGGCAATATCAAAGAAGACTCCGGTACGGTTAATGCACCGGTCGGACGTCATCCGACAGACCGCAAGAAAATGAGTACTCACTGTAAAAATGGACGGGAGGCCATTACCCACTACAAAGTTCTGGAACGTTTCGGAGATTATACCTATATCCAATGTGAACTTGAAACCGGACGAACCCATCAGATCCGTGTCCATATGGCAAGCATCGGTCATCCGCTGGTCGGTGACGAAGTTTACGGGCCGAAAAAATGTCCTTTTAAAGGATTGCAGGGACAGACTTTACATGCACGCACTCTTGGTATCATACACCCATCTACCGGGGAATACCTGGAAGTCAACGCACCCCTTCCGGAATATTTTAGCGAACTATTAGACAGACTAAGGAATATTTGCAGGTAAATTATGTGAAAATTCTATACATTTCCCCAAGTTTGCTGTATAATATGTTTATATTAATTTATGTATAGGAGCGTGGTATATATGGCAAAGACAAATACAATCATTACGATCGGCCGTGAATATGGTAGTGCCGGACGCCAGATCGGATATAAAGTTGCTGAAGATCTCGGAATCAAATTATACGACAGAGAAATGTTGGAACGCGCAGCAAAGGAAAGTGGTATATGCGAGGAACTTTTTGAAACACACGATGAAAAACCTACGAACAGTTTTCTGTATTCTCTGGTTATGGATTCCTACTCATTCGGATATCCTTCATCCAGTTATACAGACATGCCGATCAATCATAAAATTTTTCTTGCACAATTTGATACCATCCGCAAGATTGCATCGGAAGGTCCTTGTATTCTTGTTGGACGTTGTGCCGACTATGCACTGGAAGAATTCGATAATGTCTTAAGTGTATTCATTCATGCCGACATGGACGCAAGAGTCCGCAGAATCGCACGGATCTATGATCTGACAGATGCAAAAGCAAAAGATCTGATTAAAAAGACTGATAAGAGACGTTCCAGCTATTATAACTATTACAGCAATAAAAAATGGGGTGCTGCCGAAAGCTATAATATCTGCCTTGACAGTTCTCTTCTTGGAATTGACGGGACAGCAAAGGCAATCGAACAGCTAGTAGCATTAAAAGAAACTGTTACAGACAGAAAATTGTAAATCAAAAAATCTCTGACGTATAAATATAAATTGTATATTTTACGTCAGAGATTTTTTGCATGTTACGACATATCTTACAATTCCCGCAATTTAACTGCTGAAGCTGCTTTACGGCGGCGGTTATCATCTATTGCGGCATAGTGCTTTTTCGTCGTATTTACATCTTTATGTCCCAGAACATCTGCCACAAGATAAATATCACCGGTCTCTTTATATAACGATGTGCCATAGGTACTGCGAAGTTTATGCGGTGTGATCTTCTTATTCGGTGTTACCTGTCTGGCATACTTTTTTACCATATTTTCAACTGCCTGGACACCCATACGCTTTCTCTGTGTCGATAAGAACAATGCCTGTTCATGGCCGGAGAGGGGAGTAGATGCCTCGCGGTCACCCGTTATATAATTTTCAAGTGCTCCGGCAACTTCATCGCCAAAATACACAACCATCTGATTGCCACCTTTTCTGGTAACCGTAATTCCATTGTTCTTAAAATCTACATCCTTGAGATCCAGTCCGACGCATTCGGACACACGGATACCGGTTCCTAATAACAGCGTAAGAATAGCAATATCACGGTCCCGCGTTTTCTTATAGTAATTCAGTGCCTGTCCGGTCAGGTGATCGCCTGCAGATTCCACAAAATCCAACAACAAAGCAACTTCATCGGTATCCAGACGTATGATTGCTTTATCATGTAGTTTTGGCATATCTACCAGAAGTGTCGGGTTCTTCTGTATGATCTGATGTTTGAAATAATATCCGTAAAAGCTTCTAAGAGCAGACATTTTACGCGCCAATCCTTTTTCTCCATTGGTGATCAATTCACCGTCCTCATCGCGTTTATATACTTTCAGGTATTCCAGATATTCCTCAATATCTACAGGTTCAAGGTTCTCAAGATCCTGGGGTGTAAAACGATCCATCGTATAATTCTTATACACAGGATTATTTTCCGTAAGGAAATGGAAAAACACACGGATATCGTAAGCGTAGTTAATGCGGGTCCGTGCAGATGATTTTGGTTCCATAGCACGGAAATAGTCCTTGGCAAAAGGCGGCAAAGTCTTTAAGACTTCACGAAGGCGTAACGTCTGATCAATCTGACTCTGTTCATGATAATTATGTGGTTTGTTTGATGCCGTGTTTGTTAGGTTCGTAGATGAATCAATCATGTAATAGAAAACCTCCTGAATAGAAATAAAACAATATAATTATAGCAGAATTCGTTGTTTCCGTCTATATCTTTTGGAAAAATCGGTATTTGTCGTATAGATATATAGCATAATTAAAATGGCAATGAACTACTATTTTCATTCATTGCCGTGGGTGAGTATAATATATATATAAGCCTTTCAGCATATATATCGGAATGATTCTGTTTTGAGGAATTATTCAAAAAATTATCTGTAATCGTAATATGGAACGGTCAGATACTGACTGTCCTGAATCTGATCGGATGAAAGCTTATTGATCTTTTTCACTTCTGTAATATATTCACTAACAGATTCATAATCTTCAGTCATATATTCCTCTGCAATATTCCAAAGAGTATCTCCGGAATGGATCTGAATACTTTTATAGTACTTACATCTTACCGGATCATCCTTGGCATTATCATGTGCACTCACAAGACCGCTCCCATAAAATGCACTGAGTCCAAAAATCATAAACAAAGATAAAATACCAACAAATAACTTCTTTACATGTACACTTCTCTTTCTCCGGTTACTTGCCCTGTTGTAACCAGTATAATTACCTTCCCTGCCGCTTCCCTTACTGATATTCCCGCCAATACTTTCTTTATAGATTCTCTTTGTATTCATCTCATACCCCTCCATCTATTCTTCAAAACAGCACTGCGAACATTTGTTCTCTATGCCACTTATTATACACGTCGAACAAATGTTTGTCAATAGATTCCGCTGTATATTTCGAACATATTTTCTAAACATCTGTTTGCGTTTTCCGATATCCTGTGTTATCATTAAATATATAATAATTAACGGAATTAAAATCCATCTTAAGGAGGACATAATATGGCGCAGGGGAAAATAACTGCAAAACAGGAAGAAATATTAGAATATATCAAATCCCAGATACTGGAGCGTGGCTTCCCGCCATCAGTCAGAGATATCTGTGAAGCAGTTCATCTGAAATCTACTTCTTCTGTTCACTCTCATCTGGAAACGCTTGAGAAGAATGGGTATATCAGAAGGGATCCAACCAAACCTCGTGCGATCGAGATCCTGGATGACTCTTTTAATTTTAACCGCCGTGAAATGGTAAATGTGCCTGTCATCGGACATGTTGCTGCAGGAGAACCACTTCTCGCAGAACAGAACATAGAGAACTACTTCCCTATTCCGATGGAATATATGCCTAATAAACAGACTTTTATGCTCAAAGTACATGGCGAAAGTATGATCAATGCCGGTATTCTTGATGGAGACTTTGTACTGGTCGAACAGTCTGCTGTTGCCGATAATGGCGATATTGTAGTCGCATTGCTTGAAGACAGCGCCACTGTCAAAAGATTTTACAAAGAAGAAGGTATCTTCCGTTTACAACCGGAAAATGATGCGCTGGAACCAATTATCGTCCGTGATCTTCAGATTATGGGAAAAGTGATCGGAGTTTTCCGTTTCTTCTAAACGATATTTTTCATAAAAAAAGCCCCAGGCAATATATCTAAAAACGGATTTCTGTTTTACATGATATATTTGCCTGGGGCCTTTTACAAAAGTTCATTCTACATACGAACAAACTTTTATTTTATGATACTTTATAATTCATTTACATCATCAATTCTCTTTCCATCATTCCAGATACGCTCCAGATTATAGAACTGACGGTTTTCTCTGTCAAAGATGTGTACGATCACATCACCGAAGTCGATCAACACCCATGCTCCGCTTCTGTGTCCTTCTGTCTCTTTTGCAGCATATCCTGCTTTGTGCATCTTTTCTTCTACGTTCTCAACAAGTGCACGTACCTGACTGTCACTGTTACCATTTGCAATTACAAAATAGTCTGCAAGAACAGACACCGATGAAATATCAATCGCGCATACATCTTCACCCTTTTTATCTTCTAACGCTTCAAATGCGATTTTTGCCATTTCCTTTGCCTGATCCATACCTAATCCTCCTTTCCCATTTCTTTTTTATAATAATCATACGTTTTCTGTGTCATAGGATCCACCGCAATCTTTCTGCTGTTCAGATATAGCAGTGAATCTTTTAAAATCCGGTACAGACATTCATCAATATCCTGAAAAGCAAGCCGTCTTACATCCGCCATATTCGGCAGTTCTCTTCTGCCCGGCTCGATATAATCCGCAATGTATATGATTTTTTCCAGCATCGTCATAGCCGGACACCCTGTCGTATGGCTTTCAATCGCATGAAGGATCTCTTTATCTGTCACACCATATTTTTCATGAGCCAGCCGGGCACCCAGTTTTGCATGCAGCAGACTTGGGTTTTCTCTTTCTATATCTGATACTGTAAAGCCGTATTTTCCGCACAGATGCAATTTCTTATCATTCGTGATACATTTTGCGCAGTCATGCAGCAAACCGGCATACAGGGCTTTCAGCACGTCCACATCATAACGCATAGCCATCGAAGCGGCAGTATACATCACACCCAGAGTATGCTGATAGCGGTTATCGTCCAGTTCTTTCTTTAGCATATGCTGTATTTTTATGATTCTTTCATCCATTACCGTATTCCTTCTTTTGTTTTTCTCTGATGCTACCGATATAAATGATGTTGCTTTATATAACTGCATACAGCAGCCGGCATATATTCCGAGACGGAATCCCCGGACTGAAGACTGGCACGCAGTTCATGAGATGAGACAGGCATAAGAGGCGTCTCCATCAGACATATCTTTGCATGATATTTTTCGGACAAATATTGTATCTGTCTGTTCATCTCCTCTTTTGTCTTCACCTCATTACGATAGGTAGCAAGAATCGTACATGTTGGAAAGATCCGTTCCGGATGTACCCATGTCTCGATTGCCATAAGAGAATCCGCACCAATGATAAAATAGAATTCATCTTCCGGATATATTTTGCTGAAATGTTCCATCGTCTGGTAAGAACAGGATACTTCCGCTCTCAATGCTTCATATGGCTGCAGAACAAACTCCGGAAACGGTGCAATCGCAAGACTGGTCATCTTCATCCGGTCTTCTGCAGTGGATTTTATTGTCTCGCTCTTTTTATGTGGAGGGTTCCCATTCGGCATAAACCATATCTGATCCAGGGAAAATGCTTCATATGCCGCATGTCCCAGCATCAGATGCCCGTTATGGATCGGATCAAAGGTTCCTCCCATAATCCCTATCTTCATTTGAATCTCCTACCTGTATTATTTTGGCAGCTCTATCTTCTTGTGTTTGTCTTTGCCTTCTTTATATAATACGATCTTCTTACCGATTACCTGTACAACCTGAGAATGTGTACGTTCTGCGATCACTTCTGCGAGTGCACGCGGATCATCTGCACAGTTCTTAAGCACACTGATTTTGATCAGTTCTCTTGCGTCCAGTGCCTCCTGGATAGCTTTGGTAACTTCCGGTGTCATGCTGTTCTTTCCAATCTGGAAGATCGGATCTAAATTCATAGCAAGACCTTTTAAATAAGCTCTCTGTTTTGTTGTCATCTTTAATCTCCTCTTTATACCATCAACGGACCGCATCTGATCTATTATTTGTAATAATCAAACTGCAGACCATACATACGTACTGTATCTCCTTCCTGGATGCCGGCTTCTTCAAGCTGCTCCAGAATACCTGAATCCTTGAGGAATTTCTGGAAAAATGCAAATCCCCTCTCGGAATCCAGATTTGTATATCCCAGCATCTTTTCGATCTTCGGCCCTTCTACCACGTACATATCGTCTTCTTTTTCGACTGTATATGGAAGATCGTTCATAGGAATCTCTTCCTCTGGGAAATATTCCTGTTCAAATACGATTGTCTCCTGATCCAGATGCTGTAATTCGTTCGATACATAATAAAGTAATTCCTTGATTCCCTGTCCGGTTACTCCGGAAATCGGAAATACCTTTACTCCCTGTGGTTCGAATTCGTCTTTTAAGCGCTGTATCGGATCATCCTCTGAAAAGATCGCATCAATCTTATTCGCTGCGATCACCTGTGGACGGTTCGCAATATCAGCATTATATGCCTTTAATTCATTGTTGATCTTATAGATATCATCTACCGGATCCCGTCCTTCTGTTCCAGCCGCATCTACTACATGGATCATTAGTTTGGTACGTTCGATATGACGCAGGAACTGATGTCCAAGTCCGACACCCTCTGATGCTCCTTCGATCAGTCCCGGAATATCTGCGATGACAAATCCGTTCGCATCCGGAAGATCCACAACACCAAGATTTGGATTCAGTGTTGTAAAATGATAATTGGCAATCTTCGGCTGTGCGTTAGTTACACGTGATAAGAATGTAGACTTTCCGACATTCGGGAATCCCACGAGCCCTACGTCAGCGATCACTTTTAATTCCAGATCAACATACAATTCTTTTGCAGGCTGTCCCGGCTGTGCATACTTTGGAACCTGCATGGTTGCAGTTGCAAAATGCTGGTTTCCAAGACCACCTTTGCCACCTTTTAAGATGATCTGTCTGCGGTTGTCCCCGGACATATCTGCGATGACTTTTCCGGATTCTGATTCCTTGATAACCGTTCCTTCCGGAACTTTCAGGACAATATCTTCACCGTCTGCACCATGGCATCTGCGTTTTCCGCCCTGTTCACCGTCTTTTGCTGTAAATTTTCTCTTGTGCCTGTAGTCCTGAAGCGTATTCAGTCCTTCGTCGACTTCAAATATAACGTCACCGCCACGTCCGCCGTCTCCACCATCCGGACCGCCATTCGCTACATACTTCTCGCGCCGGAAACTCACATGACCGTCTCCGCCTTTTCCTGCTCTAATAAATATCCTTGCTCTGTCTGCAAACATACTGTATTCCTTTCATCTATAATAAATAAACGGAAGTTAAAAAAAGCGCGCTGCATCATAACCGAAAGAAGTTAATCACTGCAACGCACTTTTTCAACTCATAATTAAGCTACTGGATAGATAGAAACCTGTTTCTTATCTCTTCCTTTTCTTTCAAATCTTACAACGCCATCAACGAGTGCGAATAATGTATCGTCACCGCCGCGTCCTACATTGATTCCCGGGTGAATCTTTGTTCCGCGCTGTCTGTAAAGAATGTTACCAGCTTTTACAAACTGTCCGTCAGCTCTTTTAGCACCAAGTCTCTTAGACTCAGAATCTCTACCGTTCTTTGTAGAACCTACACCTTTTTTATGAGCGAAAAACTGAAGGTTTAATTTCATCATGGTTGTTACACCTCCTCGAATGTTAAATCAATATATTCTGCATAGTTGTCATCATCTACCATCTGTTCCAGGCCAAGAATCATTGCATTCAGCAAAAGCCTTGCATCTTTTGAAGGATGATTCAGATGATAAGAAATCATTCCCGTCTCATCTTCCGAAATCAGACTTGCGTCATCTTCCGTAAATTCCTCAATTGCATTAATCGTGTTGATCACCAGAATAGAAGCAGCGGCACATACAATATCCTGTCCCGGATCTGCATATTCGGCATGTCCTTCTGTCTGAAAACCTACACACTCTTTATACTTGTTCTGAAAGATCGTTACATGAATCATGGATGCTCTCCAATATTAAGCGTTGATTTTTTCAATCTTAACTGCAGTATACTGCTGTCTGTGACCGTTTTTCTTGTGGTATCCAGATTTTCTCTTGTACTTGTAAACGATAACTTTTCTAGCTTTACCGTTTTCAACTACAGAAGCTTCAACTGTTGCACCTGCAACTGTCGGATTACCAACTTTTAATCCGTTGTCACTTACTGCAAGAACCTGGTCAAATGTAAAAGTCTCTCCAGCCTCTACACCAAGTTTCTCTACTTTAATGATATCGCCTTCGGCTACTTTGTACTGTTTACCACCTGTTGCTATAATTGCGTACATATGGCACCT
>CAKRCY010000031.1:0-27399 GCA_934309195.1 uncultured Dorea sp. | reverse complement strand
GATGGAAGCCCACGGGATTCTACCGCAAGAAATTATTACGTAAAGTATAAAGACTATATCAAAAATGTGGCTTCCAGCGAAATCTATGCTACCTGGCCTGAAGATACGATCCGGGCAAATGTCCTGGCGATCATGTCCTTCACACTGAACCGTGTGTATACAGAATGGTACCGGAACAAAGGATATGATTTCACGATTACCTCATCTACCGCTTTTGACCATAAATGGATTCCTGAGCGGAATATCTATGATACGATCTCTGTGATCGTCGACGAGTTGTTTGCCGATTATCTTTCCAGACCGAATGTGAAGCAGCCGATACTGACACAGTATTGTGACGGGCGGCAGGTGCAGTGTCCGAACTGGATGACACAATGGGGCTCCAAATCATTAGGCGACCAGGGCTACTCTCCTATCGAAATCCTACGCTATTATTATGGTGATGACATGTACATCAACACCGCCGAAGCCATCTCCGGCATTCCGTCCTCCTGGCCTGGTTACACTCTGAAGATTGGTTCATCTGGCAACAAAGTCCGGCAGATGCAGGAACAGTTGAATGTGATTGCAGATGCTTATCCGGCTATTCCAAAAATCACTGCTGACGGTATCTACGGACCGGCAACCGCCGAATCTGTCCGGGTATTCCAGAAGGTCTTTGGACTGCCGCAGACCGGAGAAGTTGATTATACGACGTGGTATAAGATATCGGAGATATATGTTGGAGTGTCGCGGATTGCGGAATTGAACTGAGAAATAGCTTTATATGTTATTGCAATTTGGCTGACCAAATTGGATTCTAAAAATCGGAAAGAGATCAAAATTGATATCTTTCCGATTTTCACCAACATCAGCGTAAGTACTTTTACTTTAATTTATAATCCAGATAATGTCCGCATTACCAAGTCTACATCCTTATTCTCCAACTCCTGAATAATATGTAAATATGTTTTCTGCGTGGTTGTCATACTTGCATGCCCCAATCTTCGTGCCACGCTGGCAATAGATACCCCTGCAAATAATAACAGTGAGGCATGTGTATGTCTCAGTCCATGAATGGAAATCTCGGATATTCCGCATGCTTTACAGTGTCTGGTAAGCACGTCATTCACTGTTGAATTATATATTTTTGTTTCACCCACAAAAATAGGTTCATCTTCCGACAAGCCTTTTGTTAATTCCGAAAACTTCACTACGATCTGCCAATCAATCTGAATTTTCCTTACGGATGATTTATTCTTCGTAGGTAAGAATCCTCCATCCCCTTTATAATCCCATGTTTTACTGATAGACAACGTCTGTCTGGCAAAGTCAAAATCTCCCGGAGTGATTGCCAATGCCTCCGAAAAACGCATACCCGTCTTTGCAACCAGCAAAATGAACCAATCCCAATTTATCTCATCTTTAATATCCAAATGAGCAATTAAAGTATGCAGTTCAAACTGATTCAGGTATTTAATCTTTTTCACCCTTGGAGACTTGCCTTTAATAATAGCCTTTCTGGTCGGATCTCTTTCTATCAGTCCATCATCAACCGCATCTAAAATTGCACCTTTTAATTGATGGTGGAAATCCAAAGTAGTCTGTCTTTCATGTTCTTTCGCATAATCATTCAGCAGCTTCTGATATGTCGTTCTGGTAAGCTCACATACTTTCAACTCAGGGACAAGCTTCTTAACCCATTTCTGAGTCATCAAATACTTCGCCATTGTTGCGTCTCTGATGGCACCTCTTTTATATACCTCAATCCACTGCTGATAATAATCATAAAATAACTGTGTTTTGTTTACATCGTTCTGCATAAGTTAATCTCCTTTTCTTTACATTTACTTACGCTGATATAAACGCTTAACAATGATTGTGTATCTTATGCAATATCAATCAGTTGTTTAATCTCTTCGTCTAATACTTTCTTTAATTCTTTCATGCATTGTGCATAATATTTAAATTTCGGAACAGCTTTTTCCTGTACCTCTTTATACGTTGTGTAATCTATCGTTGATTTAATCACACTTTCGTTTGGTATTTCTCCATTTCTATAGTGTAATGCGGCATACATGACATCTTCTTTTGATGTATACCAGGTACGGCAAAAGTCAGAAACCACTTTATCAATACAATCGTGTTTCATATTTTCGACAATATTCAAAATGGATTGCCCTCTGTATTTTCTTTCATCTAATTCGATTTCATATACCAGATTAGACATAATATCTGCTACTTTTGCATTATCTTTTCTCATCTCTTCGATGTATTGTTTCACTTCTTCAATCTGTTTCTGGCGTTCTTCCGGAGAAATATCTTCTTCATCTTCGTTCGGTGTAACAATATTCTGAATCAGATTAATAATATACTCATAATCAATCTTCGTATTGCTGTATGCCATCAATTCATAATCCGGATCTACTTCTATCTCCTCAGGTCCTACTGGCGGCTTATCCTTATCATCTCCGTCTGCAAGTTTAATCTCTTCCATTACGTTCTGATAACGACCGACATATTTTTCATATTCTTCTTCTGTAATTCCATATTCTTCCAACATGTTGTCATTATATTTAGTAAATGATTTTATCTGTGCGAATAAACGGTCAAATGTCTGAAACATCTTGGCAAATACTCTCTTCTCGTTCAATGACATATGTGCAACATCATCCGGTGTTTCTGCTGACACACGCAGCGCCGCTAAAGATTTTTTGAATGCCGGTTCTACTTTATCCCATTCTGCCAGAACCGCTCCTTCCGTACTTCCGGCAGAGTATAATTTCACAGCATTATCCACGCTTTCTTTGAACAATTTTGGTGCCTGAAATGTCACAATCTGTCCATATGTTTTATTCTTATCAAAAATACGATTCGTTCTTGAAAAGGCCTGAATCAGATCATGTGGTCCCATCGGCTGTCTGTCTATGAAAATTGTGGACAGACACGGAGCATCGAAACCAGTTAACAGACGGTCAACTACGATAACCAGATCCAACTGCTCATTTCTGCTTTTGTACTTTGTATCTTTTCTTGCAAGCCGTTTATTTAAATTGCTATTATATCCCTGGATCTGTGAAAAATCATATTTCGTACCAAACATTTGATTGTAATCATCCAGTGACTTCTGCATCTTTTGCTGATTCACATGTGAACCTTCCTCATTTTCTGTCACGGAGTATGTAATTGCGAATTTTGGAAAATCCGGAAGTACCTGCTTTATCTTTTCATCAATTTCCAAAGAAGTCTCACCTTTTTTTACTCTTGTAAGCAAATCATAATATTTCTGGGCCATCTGAATCGAACTTGTCGTCAGAATTCCTTCATACGTCTGTCCTTTACCATTCTGAAAGCCTAACTTGTGATAAGACTTATTTAAAATGATATCCAGTACTCTTAGCATATGAGTCTCATTATCATACACGTTGACATTCGTCTCATCTTCCATATTCTTTGGTCCATTATGCTCTACCTGGAACCCAAGTACTGCATTATCATGAATTGCATTCTGAATCGTATATTTGTGAAGTCGTTTACCATATAATTCTTCTGTAGTACGTGGAAGATCCCCTAACTGAGGATACGGATTTTCCCCAAATCTAGGTGTGCCGGTGAATCCGTACCACAGTGATCTGCCAAAAAATCTTTCTAATTCTCTCTTGGTTTTTGGCGTAACTGCTCTGTGACATTCATCTACAACAAATGCAATTTTAAGATTTTTTATTTTACTATACTCCGAAGTTCCTTCTTGCAGTCTTTTACTGATCAATATCTGCATTTTCTGGATCGTCGTTACAATAACCTGCCTGTCATCTGATTTCAGCTTTTTCTTAAGGTCATTTACGTTATCCGTCTCATCAACATCTACCAGATCATTGTTCGCATATGCCTGAAATGCCATCGTTGTCTGCGTATCCAGATCTTTTCTGTCAATCAGAAAAATTGCCTTATCAATCGCCGGAATATCCATTAACAGATTTCTCGTAGCCTTGTAAGATGTCAATGTCTTTCCTGAGCCTGTTGTATGCCAGACATACCCGGATTTACCAGTTTTAGAAGCCTCTCGTATAGACTCAATTGCGTGAATCTGATATGGTCGAAGCAAGATTAATTTCTTTGCATCCTCATCCAGTACTGTATATCTTGCAATCATTTCATGTGCTTCCGGAATTCGAAGTAGACTTTTAGCAAAGTCAAGATAATTTGTTACTGCATTATTATCCCTGTCTACCCATCCGCTCATAAACTTAGGGTTTAATTCTGTATCATTTGCTGCCGCAAAATATTTGGTATCTTCTCCATTACTAACTACAAACATCTGTACTGCAGAAAATATTCCTGTAAACTTACCTTCTCCGATATATTTCTTTATCTGATTGAATCCATCCATATACGAATGTTGTCTGTTTTTCAATTCGATGTGAATCATTGGAAGACCATTAATCATTAAGGTTACGTCAAACCGTCTATCTCTTACCGGTAATGTATCGTCTTCCTCATTTTTTAACGCACTATACTGATTAATCACTTCATACACACTGCTGCCACCTGCGATATGTTCATGATTCATAACCACAAGATGCAACTTTTCTGTATCTCTTTGTACATGAACCTGTACTTTTCCATTCTCACCAACTAACCACTCGCCAGCTTTGTAGAAAGAAGAAAACTGCAACTGATTCTTCACCTGTTCAAATTCGGATTCAGATAAGGATTCTCCATTCAACCTGTCTTTATTATTCTGTTCCAGGATATATTTAAAATTCTTCCATAAATCCTCTTCTGTCTTTAAATCTTTACGATAGTTCCATTGAGAATCTCCGTAAACCAGTTGATCAATCAGTTTCTCTTCTATTATTTTCTCTAATTCTGGCATTTTTACTGTCTCCTTTGTGATTATTAGTGTGATTTGTATGTATTTCCGGGTGTTTTTAAGGTTATTTTGCTTATGCTGGTGAAGGGTGATAAGGTTGTCGATGTTGCTGAAATAGCCTGCAATCACTTTCTGTTCTTCATATTTTGGAACATCAACTACAAATTCTTGCATATCTGACGAAAGGATATGTTTTATGGTATTACCTGTAGTAATGTTTTCTATTTTCTTCTTGGCTTTATCAGTCTGATATTCATAATTTAAAAAGTAAGGCTCAATTTCTTCTTTTGGATTTCTGAACATGATTAAGGCATGAGCCGCTGTATTGTCCAATTCTTCAGGGATTACAGCTGCATGTCCAACATGACCAGACTGAACCATGACCATATCTCCGGTATGTAACCATTTATCTTTTTGCTTTTCATAGAATTCGTCATTTATGAAAACCTCAGAGTTATGGTTTATCTGTCCATCTTTTACATTGTTAGATTCCAGATAAAAATGTCCTTGTTCTGCATAGTATGGAGTAGCTGTTCCTACGAATGCATTTCCAATTAAACCATATATATCCCCCAACTTACGCTGTTCCCAATCGTTTGAACTCATTTTAATATAAAATTTGAACTTACGCTGAATCTTTGTAATCGTTCGCTTTTTCAAAATATCTTCTCGTTTTTAATCCAACAATTCACCTGCTTCATATGAACATTTTATATAATCCGGATTACTATAATATACATTTGAATTAAAATCTGATATTTCGTCGCTAATGAATGAATTATATACATTCTTAATAGCTTCTACTACATTTGCATATAATCCCATAACATTCAATATCAACGTTTGATATACTCTTCCAATCGAAGTTACTGTTGGAACACTATATTTGCAAGTTGTAATATTATCAAAATTTCCCTCTACAATTTGATATTCTTCAACCCATTCATCACATACCTGTTCATAAGAGAGACAGTGATTTACATTTGCAACCTTTAATTGATGCAATAAATCTTCCTCTTCCATTTTTCCAACTATATCTTTAACTTTATTATGAGTTTCTCTTGCGACAAACTCAATCATCGAACATACATAAAATAAATCATCTTTATTCCACTGTGTCGTCATCCACGTTTTCACTCCTTTCATATATCAAACATTCTAAGGCTCTCATACTATGAAAACTAATCTGATGTGACGGATGTTTAAACTTTGCATATTCCCAGAATACAGCTTTACTTATATTTCCACTTAAATAATCATTTACAAAATTCCAGATTGTATCATCTGCCATTGGACCTTCTACAATATCATACTCATGCACTTTTCCAGCCCGGCATTCTGCAATAAAATCTAGCCATTCATCACACATCTGATCAAATTTCTTTATTTTTAATTGTTTGTTTTCTGTATACGAATATACATTAATTATTCCATGTTTATGTTTTCTTTCCGCCCATCTATACGCCTGTTCATAACTTTTTGTACAGTAAAATCCCCACGAGAAATCTTTTGTATATCTTGTCTTTCTAATCTCAGGAAATTCTACTATCTGACCACTTCCATGATACAATTCCACTTTTTTGTCCATCTTTCTCACTTCTTCCATATTTTTATATTTTAAAATTCTTTTCATTCATTGCTATCTAAATTCTCTTACTATAGATTATACTTATCGTAAGCCATATTTTTCTACCACACAATTTTTACTCTTTTCATCCATTTGTGCTTTCTTAATTTCCGTAACAAAAAGTATAGTTATTTTTTATATAAACATATTTTGCAGCATAAATTTTTTAATATTTTGTAATTCTTTGCACTTATGCTGGTGAAGAGTGATGAGGTGGTCGAGGCACTCCAAAAAATCTCCTATTTTTCTTTGTTCTTCCATAGATGGGTATGGAATTTCAATGGTCTTCATTCCATCAATATCTATACTTCTTCCGTCCCTTATCCCATACACATGTGGCACTAATTTATGCTTTATAAATTCATGTGACCGAAAGTACGGATAATAGAATCTTGAATCCGCCTCATTACTATGAAATGTATGATATGCTGGACTTATAATACCATCTAACGAAGATTTTTCAAGTCCTCCTTCAAAGGAACGCAAATGTACAATAAAGTCGTCTTTTTGCACCATTTTATAGTTAGACAAATTGGCTTTGTCATACATTAAATTTCGATCAGACTCTTCCCTTTTTATTGTTCCTCCGCCCTGAATAATAGTTAGAGCTGGAAGTTCTATATGATTCTTTTCTGAGTATTCTTTAAACGCATCTCCGAACTTACGCTGTTCCCAATCATCAGTAAAGCCATCAAATCGAATTTCTGGAACTTTTTCTCCTTTTTTCGGAAACATTTTTTGAAGCATAAATTTTTTTATTTTTTTCGTTTCTTCACACTTTCGCTGGTGAAGAGTGATGAGGTGGTCTAAACTTTGAAAATATTCACCTATTTGTTGTTGTTCTTCTTCTGATGGAATCATAAATTCCATTTTTGAGAACATATAACCTGTAATCTGATTAATAGTTGCTCCCATATTCTTTGCAATTTCATTCTCAAACGCAGAAGTGTCAAGTAGTGCATTTACAAAAGAAGAATGTTCAGAGCGCATACCACTCATAAATGCTCCAATTACTGTATTTGGCATGGAAGCCTTTATTTGCGCATGTTTTCCAATAAGTGCACGTGAGCCATTTCTTACTACAATGATAATATCACCTTCCTGCACATTTTCAGATGTAGCAACTTTATCATTCACATACACATTGTCTGCATCTACAATTTCTCCATTTTTCACATTGGAAGATCTCAATACCAATGTCCCTGTTTCTTCCACATCATCTGGCGTATAAGTCAAACCATTAAAAAATGAAACAAATTCAGGGAGCTTACGCTGTTCCCAATCATCTGTGTATCCTTCAAATCTAATCGTCGGTTTTCCCATATCTATTTACCCTCCATCATGCCAATCAGATCATTCAAAGAAGTCATAATCGTTTCATCTGTAGAAGTTAATTGTTTCATAAGTGATAAAAATTCTCCTTCTACTTTTTCAATTTCTTCATCGGTCTTTTTCATATCTGTCAACAGCATATTCAGGTCTATTGGTTCCTCTTCTTCAAAAGTATCCACATATCTAGGAATGTTAAGATTAAAGTCATTCTTTTCAATATCCTCAAAGCTTGCAAGAAATGTCTCCTTTTCTACCGTTTCTCTCTTTGTGTATAAATTCATTACTTCATCAATATGTTCATCCTGCATTTCATTCTGCTTCTTGCCTTTATTAAATTTCTTAGACGCATCAATGAATAATACATCTCTGCCATCTCTGTGTTTCTTCAATACAATAATACATGTCGGAATGGACGTATTATAGAATAAGTTTGCCGGAAGTCCAATGACTGCATAGATATTACCTGCTCTAAGTAATTTTTCTCTGATTTTCCCTTCTGCCGCACCTCGAAAAAGTACTCCGTGTGGTAATACAATCGCCATCGTTCCATTATTTTTCAGGTGATATAATCCATGTAACAAGAATGCATAATCCGCTTTTGATTTTGGTGCTAATACTCCATACTCACTGAAGCGCTCATCCTGTAAGAATCCAGCAGCGGCACTCCATTTTGCCGAATATGGCGGATTCATAAGTACCATGTTAAAATCTGTTTCTTCATCTGTCGGCCAGTCTCCGTCTAAGGTATCACCATTCCGAAGTTTCTGATTTTCTGCTACGATTCCATGAAGGAACATATTCATTCTCGCAAGATTATATGTTGAAGTATTTAATTCCTGACCGTAATATTTAATATACTGTGGCTGTTCAGAATATTTCTTTGCATTTAAAAGAAGTGAACCGGACCCCATACAAGGATCATATACGGACAGCCCTCTCTTTTCTTCCTGCCCTGCAATCGCAATTCTGGTCAATATTTTTGATACGGCCTGTGGTGTATAGAATTCTCCTGCTTTCTTTCCTGTCTCGGATGCAAACTGACCAATCAGATACTCATATGCATTTCCTAATATTTCTGCATCTGAATTCAACAAATCAGCCTTATCAATTTCTTTAATTAGATTTGCAACCGTATCGCTCTGTTTCTGATCACCGGTTCCCAGTCTGTTTGAATAGAGATCGATATCAGTAAACAGATCAGCAAATATCGGATCGCTTTGCTCAATATTATTAAATGCTTTTTGTAATTGCTCACGATTAAATGCATTATTTCTGGCCGCATCTGCAAAATACGTATATGTCAGCTCTGGTTTTATTACATAGTGACATTGCTTGTTCATTTCTGTAATTAATTCTTCTGCATATTCACCTTTTAATTCTTCTTTATATGCTTCCAATGCTTCTTTTAACGACTCTGGTTTATCGTCACAGATCATATCATAAACTTTTATCAAAAATGAATCTGATAAATACTTGTAAAATACAATTCCCAACAGATAGTCTTTATATTCATTTGCATCCATTTTAGATCGGAGTATGTCTGCCCCACTCCACAACACACTGATCAAATCTTTACTGTTTTCTGTTTCTGCCATTTTATTTCCTCCACTACCATCATTCTTTATTTCGTATACTAATACATCTATTTGTAAGAATTCCATTTGATATATTAGAAAACTTCTGTTTTTATCAGAATATCACAAACTATTCTTTACATCAATAACGCTTTCCTTTTTCATAGCCTCAAAACGCTTGCATACATTAACGACGTGCATAGTTAGATGCATAAAAAATCGGAAAGATCTCCTTTTTGATTTCTTTCCGATTTAAAAACAAAATTATAAAAATAATAGTAATTATTTCAACAGATCCGCAACGCAAATCTTAAGATCACCATAAATGGTAATCGCAACCTCGTCTTCAAAGGAATATTGCGTAGAATCCTCCGTTCCTTCAAAAGAGTACACCTGTACAGTCTGTTTCAGTGGATTGACAATCCAGTATTCCCGAACACCGGCAGTACGGTATTTGAAAAGTTTTGTCAGGTAATCCATTCTCTGACTGCTCGTTGATACAATTTCAATAATGATTTCTTCTATCCCCCAAAGAATATCCGATGCACATCATTAAACATCACAAACACCATAAGCGCCATCAACAGCACGATCCCTGCGAAATGTACATACCCTTCTTTCTCCGGCGGCACACGTTTACCTCTGATTGCTTCGATGATCAGAAACACCAGACGTCCCCCATCCAGTGCCGGAAGCGGCAGAAGGTTCATCACACCAAGGTTCGCCGACAGCAGAATTGCCAGATTCAGCATCTCTACAATGACGACAAACAGACCATAGGAACGGCTCTGCTTATAGGTGGTATCTACCGTATTAACAATTCCGACCGGTCCCGAAAGTTCGTTCACTCCGATCTGTCTGGTCACTAACATCTTCAGACTGTCCAGTGTCGTGCAGATCCAGAATTTCACTTCATATCCGCCATATTTGATCGCCGTCAGTGCATTGGCTTTGGTATAACCGGAACTGCCGATTCCGAGTCTCTTATATCCCAGTTCTTTGTCTATCTTCGGAGTCAGTGTAACGGTCTTTTCTTTTCCGTTTCTTAACACAGTGACAACCACGTCTTCATCAGAGTGAAACTGATTATAAAAACTGACTTCACGGAAAATGTGGATCTTTTTATTCCCCATCTGCACGATCTCGTCACCTTTTTTTAAGCCCGCTTCCGCTGCCGGATATCCGGATTCCACTGCCCCGATTACCGGCTTATCGTAACCAACCATTGCCGTTATGATCACTGCAAAGATAAAAGCCAGAATAAAGTTAAACACAGGCCCTGCCGCTATGACTGAGATTCGCGCCCATACGGATTTGTTATTAAAGTTATTCGGCGAATCATTCGCCTCTTCATCTTCCCCCATCGCACAGAACCCTCCGATTGGAAGGATACGTACGGCGTATCTGGTCCCTTTATACTCTTTTGAATAAATTGCCGGTCCCATTCCTATAGCAAACTCATCTACATCAATTCCATTTTTCTTCGCCAGTAAGAAATGCCCCAGCTCATGAAAAAATACGATGAAGCTGAATAATAAGATTGCTAATATAATTCCCAAATTCCCCATTACCTCCTGCTGTTGATTCTTTCATAGGTCGCTGCTTCTGTCTCCAGAATCTGTTCCAGTGTTGGATTTTCAATATTTTTGTGTGCCTTCATACAGTCTTCGATAATCTCCGTAATCTCCAGATACTTAATCTCTCTATTTAGAAACTGACTGACTGCAAGCTCATTTGCTGCATTGAATACAGTCGGAAGGCTTCCACCCTTTCTTCCTGCTTCGTACGCAAGCTCCAGTCCGTAGAATGTATCTGTATCCGGCTTCTCAAATTCCAGTTTTCCCAATGTCCAGAAGTCTACTCTGTCCCCCGGGAGGAATCTTCTCTCCGGATAATATAATGCATACTGGATTGGAAGCTTCATATCCGGTGTTCCAAGCTCTGCAATGATCGCACCATCTACATACTCTACCATAGAATGAATAATACTCTGTGGCTGTACTACAACCTGCACCCGATCCACATCTACACCAAATAACCATTTGGCTTCGATGACTTCAAGACCTTTGTTGACCATTGTAGAAGAATCAATTGTGATCTTACGCCCCATTGACCAGTTCGGATGCTTCAGCGCATCCTCCACCTTGATTTCCATCAGTTCCTCTGATTTTTTGCCACGGAACGGACCGCCGGATGCTGTCAGAAGAATCTTATGAATTGCCTCGTGACGATTTCCCTGTAATGACTGAAAAATGGCGCTGTGCTCACTGTCTACCGGGAGAATCGATACTCCCATCTCTTTTGCCAGCGGCATAATGATATGCCCGGCTGTTACCAGCGTCTCTTTATTGGCAAGTGCAATGTCTTTTCCTGCCTTGATTGCTTCAATTGTGGGACGGATACCGATCATCCCTACAACCGCTGTCACAAGAATCTCTGTACCATTCATGGTTGCGACTTCCAGAAGTCCATCCATGCCTGCCACGATCTGCGTGTCCGTATCTGCTACATTCACACGTAATTCCTCTGCTTTTTCTTCTGACCATACAGCCACGATCTGCGGATGAAATTCCCGGATCTGTTCTTCCAGCATTTTAATATTACTTCCGGCTGCCAGTCCGAGCACTTCAATGTCGCCGTTCTCTCTGACCACTTCCAGCGTCTGTGTCCCGATAGAACCAGTGGAACCTAAAATTGCTATCTTTTTCATATGAACCTCCTACAATCTGCCTGCAAGGAATGTTGCAAGATAATAAATGATCGGCGCTGTAAAGATAACACTGTCAAATCTGTCAAGAATTCCGCCATGTCCCGGAATCAGTTTTCCATAATCTTTGATATCATGATTACGTTTGATCGCAGAAGCTGCAAGATCACCGATCTGTGAGATCATTCCTCCAACTCCGCAGATAATTGCATACTGTCCCGGATTCACACCTGCTCCTGTAATCTTATTCGCTGCAAGAGCAAAGATTGCCCCAAGAAGAGCTGCTCCTGCGATTCCACCGATTCCACCTTCTACAGATTTCTTCGGGCTTAACTTTGGTGCCATCTTATGCTTTCCAAGAAGCATACCTACGCAGTACGCGCAAGTGTCGCATCCCCAGGAGCTCAAAAAGATAAGCCATACCGCAACAGATCCGTCATCCAGCATTCTTGTCTGGTATACATAAGACAGCATCACTGCAACATAAAATACGCCAAAGAATACCGTCATCACCTGTTCTGCTTTAAATGCCGGGAATGAAAATACATATACCGCCATCAATACAACCAGAAATGCAATCGTAAGAAATGTCACATACTGCATCTGTCCGGTATATAAGATTCCGTAATATACAACGGCTGCCAGATAACCGGTAAATCCTAATATCTTGTTCTGTACATCCACAACTTTATAAAGTTCCGACAATCCGATCAGACTGATCAATGCCAGAAAACCGAACAATAATCCACCGCCGGTTCCAACTGTCGCAATCAGGATAATGACCAGAACAATTCCACTTAATAATCTTGTCTTAAACATTCTGTTCTTCTTCCTCCTTCACACCGCCATATCGTCTGTCACGGTGATTATACTGTTCAATTGCCTTTTCCAGTTCTTCTTTGCTGAAATCCGGCCATGGAACATCTGTAAAATAAAACTCTGTATATGCCAGCTGCCATAACAGATAATTGGAAAGTCTGAGTTCCCCGCTTGTGCGGATCATCAGATCAGGATCCGGAATTCCCTTTGTATCCAGATATTGTTCAAATGTCTGTTCTTCAATCTCATCCGGATTCACTTTTCCATCTATACAATCCTTTGCAAGCTTACGGATTGCACGGACCATCTCATCACGGCTTCCATAATTGATCGCAATCTGGAAATTCAGACCGCCATTATTCTTCGTTGCCTCTTCCAGTTCCAGAATTCTCTTCTGAATATCTTCATCCAGTCTGGTGATATCTCCAATCACACGGACCTTCATATCATTCTTTGCTGCTGTCTTCAGACATGTCTTCATATAATTACGTAAAAGCTTCATCAATGCTTTGACTTCATCATCCGGACGGTTCCAGTTTTCTGTAGAAAATGCATAGACAGTCAGGTACTTAATCCCCATTCTCCATGCCTCTTCACAGATACGCTCTACATTCTTACTGCCCTGTGCGTGACCATAATTCCGGGGCATTCCCTTTGCCTTAGCCCAACGGCCATTTCCATCCAATATGATTGCAACATGCTTTGGTACATTCATATGATTATTTCCTCCTACTAACACATTAGAACTTATGTAATCGAAAAACTTTTCAGTGCTCTTCAGTCATACAAGAACAGAGGGGACAGTTCCAGATTCTCTGGATCTTATCCCCTTCTTATTCTATCCCATTTTATCTGTTGCAGATCTTATACTGTCATAACCTCTTTTGATTTTGATTCTACGGCTTTATCTACTTCTTTTACATATTTATCTGTCAGTTTCTGCAGATCATCTTCCATGTCCTTGATCTCATCTTCTGAGACATCTGTTCCTTTTAATTTCTTAGCTGCATCAATTCCGTCACGACGGATGTTACGGATTGCAACTTTTGCAGCTTCTCCTTTTTTCTTAACATCTTTAACCAGTTCTTTTCTGCGGTCCTCTGTAAGTTCCGGGAAGAGAAGACGTACCGTTGTTCCATCATTGGTAGGATTGATTCCGAGATCAGAAGTCATAATTGCTTTCTCGATCTCTCTTACCATGCTTTTCTCCCATGGCTGGATCTGGATCATACGTGCTTCCGGTACAGATACGTTAGCTACCTGCTGGATTGGTGTCGGTGTTCCATAATAGTCCACCACAATTTTATTTAATACATTTGGATTCGCACGTCCTGCACGGATTGCTGAAAGTTCTCCGTCCAGATTTCCAATTGTTTTTTTCATCTTTTCCTCAAATGTTTTTAATCTTTCATTCATAGCGTGATCTCCTTTTATCGCAATAATCTATTATAATACTTATACAGTTACTTTTGTTCCTGTAAATGTTCCCTTCATCGTCTCAACAATGCTGTTCTCTTCATTCAGTCCGAATACCAGCATCGGCATCTTATTCTCCAGACACATAATAGATGCTGTCAGGTCTACAGCCATCAGCTTCTTATCAATAATTTCCTGAATAGAAATCTCGTCATACTTCTTTGCTTCCGGATTAACCTTCGGATCGCTGTCATAAATCCCGTCAATTGCTTTTGCAAGAAGCATAGCATCTGCTTCAATCTCAATTGCTCTTAAAACCGCACCAGTATCTGTCGAGAAGTATGGATGTCCTGTTCCACCTGCGAAGAACACAACTTTTCCTTCATTCAGTGCTTCTACTGCCGCATCTTTAGAAAACAATGTAGTAAATGCGCCACACACAAATGGTGTAAATACTTCTGTCTTCATTCCTGCATAGCGGAAAATATCAGATACATAAATACAGTTCATAACTGTTGCCAGCATCCCGATCTGGTCTGCTTTTACACGGTCTATCGTCTCGCTGGTTCTTCCTCTCCAGAAGTTACCACCACCTGTTACAATCGCAACCTGTACCCCATCATCTACAAGCTGCTTTACCTGTTTTGCAACCCCCATACAGGTAGCTTCATCAAATCCTGTCTTTTTATCGCCTGCGAGAGCCTCCCCGCTGAGTTTTAACAATACTCTTTTCATAAGTTCTTACTCCTTACTATAAGTTCTCTTTATGCATTCACATACTTATCATAAAGTATAGCATAGGAATAAAAAAAAGGGAATATGAAACCCTCACATTCCCTTAAAAAAATCCTTTGAATTTTAGCTGTTAATTGCGGAAAACTACTTCTCCTGTCTTCTCATCCATGCTTTCTACAATTGCCAGTGACTCCAGATGAATTCCTTTGGAGCGGATGATATCTCCACCAACCTGAAATCCTTTCTCGATCACAACACCAGCTCCGACCAGCTCGGCTCCTGACTTCTTAACCAGTTCTGCCAGTCCTTCCAGTGCTTTCCCGTTAGCAAGGAAATCATCAATCAGAAGAACCTTATCTCCTTTTCCAAGAAATTCTCTGGAAACGATAATATCATAAACTCTTCCGTGTGTGAATGATTCTACCTTTGTTGTATATACATCCCCTGCAATATTCTTTGTCTGTGTCTTCTTTGCAAATACAACCGGTACATCAAATACTTCAGCCGCAACACATGCGATTCCGATCCCAGAAGCTTCGATCGTAAGAATCTTCGTAATCTCCTCACCTTCAAATCTTCTCTTGAATTCCTTCCCGATTTCCTGAAATAGCTTTACATCCATCTGATGATTGAGAAAGCTGTCCACCTTTAAGACGTTGCCTTCTTTTATCTTTCCATCCTTGCGGATTCTGTCTTTTAATAACTGCATCTTAGCGGCCTCCACATATTTTTCTAAACGTTACCCCATATTGTAATGACTTTTCGTTCTGATTGCAAGTCATTTATCCATATATTTTTAATATATGATCTATTTTATATCTTCCTTCTCAAAAACTCCCATTGCGATCTGCTCACTGGTAATCGGAAGTTCCTTAAACCAGATTCCTGTCGCATTGGCAATTGCATGTGCAAGTGCCGGTGCAGGAGTATTAATTACGATTTCTCCGATGGATTTTGCTCCGAACGGTCCCGTCGGTTCAAAACTGCTTTCAAATTCCACCTGGATGTTTCCCATATCTCTTCTGGATGGGATCTTATACTGCATGAAAGAATTATTCAACATGGTTCCTTTGTCATTGTACTGGATATTCTCATAAAGCGTCATGCCAATTCCCTGTACCAGACCACCTTCGGTCTGTACTCTTGCAAGATTTGGATTCACTACTGTTCCGCAGTCCACAACTGCTTTATAATCTACTATCTCCACATGACCGGTCTCTTTGTCCAGTTCAATTTCCACAGCTCCTGCCATGAATGGCGGCGGTGATGTCGGTGAACTGTTACTTTCTGTCGCTTCCAGCGCGCAGCCATTTCCACACATTGATTTTGTACCGATATCTATCAGTGATACAGACTTCTGTGCTCTCGGCCATTCTACACGGTCACTTGCAAATTCCAGTTCTTCCACCGGTGCATCCAGCATCCCCGATGCAATCTCAAGGATTCTGGCAATCAGCTTCTGACAGGCTTTTTCTACTGCTTTTCCTGTTACATATGTCGTACTTGACGCATAAGATCCCGAATCATATGGAGACGAATCCGTATCTGCTCCCAGGACTTCTATATTTTCCACCGGGCAATCCAAACATTCTGCTGCCATCTGTGCAAGGATCGTATCACATCCGGTACCCATATCTGCCGCTGCGATCATCAACGTATAGAATCCGTCATCATTCATCTTGATGGTTGCAGATCCGACATCGACGCCGGAAATTCCGGATCCCTGCATAGCCATTGCGATTCCCACACTTCTGACCTTGCCATTTCCCATATCTTTGTATGGATATTTATCTTTCCATCCGATCAGCTCTGCAGTTCGTTCAAGGCAACGGTCAAGTGCACAGCTCTTCGCCGTCTCACCGTAATATGCCGGCATAACATCGCCTTCTCTTACCATATTCTTAAGACGGATCTCCACCGGATCCATATGAAGTCTCTGCGCCATCTCATTTACTGCAGATTCCACCGCAAAGATTCCCTGTGTTGCTCCATATCCACGGTACGCTCCTGCTGCCATATGATTCGTATAGACAACATCATATGCAAAGCGGTGTGCTTCTGCCGAACTATATAAAGGAATGGATTTGTGTCCCGATAATCCGACGGTTGTCGGACCGTGATCTCCATATGCCCCTGTATTTGACAGTGTATACACATCAATTGCACGGATTTTTCCTTCTCTGGATGCACCAAGACGTACATGAACCTCCATCTCATGTCTTGGAGACGATGCAATCTGTGATTCTTCTCTCGTAAAGATCATCTTCGATGCTTTTCCGGTCTTCCATGTAACAAATGCCGGGAATAATTCAGATACAACCGACTGTTTTGCTCCAAATCCTCCTCCGATCCTTGGCTTACTGACACGGATCCTGGATTTTGGGATTCCGAGTGCATTGGAAATGATTCGTCTTACATGATATACAATCTGTGTAGAACTTAAAATATTCAGCCTTCCGTAAGTATCCATAAAACAGGTGGTACGGAATGTCTCCATCATAGCCTGCTGCGCAGCCCTGACATGATAAGTTCCTTCTACGACCTCATCACAATCTGCCAGCACTGCATCCACATCTCCGTCTTCTGTAGAATCACTTGCACAGAGATTTCTCTTATTATCAGCTCCTACCTTGCAGAGTGCTTTCCAGTTATCTTCCGGATGTACCAGAACATCCCCATCTTTTGCCATATGAAAATCCAGTACTGCCGGAAGCACTTCGTATTCCACCTTCAGCATCTTTAACGCTTTATCCACACATGCCTCATTCTCACCTGCAACGATTGCCACCGGATCTCCCACATATCTGACATGCCGATCCAGGATCAGCCGGTCATATGGACTAAGCTCCGGGTAAGTCTGTCCTGCTGTTGTAAATCTGTCCTGCGGCACATCTTCCCATATGTAAACATCTTCAATTCCCGGCACTCTTTTTGCTACATCTTTCTTTACTGATTTTACAATTGCATTGGCATGCGGACTTCTGAGTACTTTTACGATCAGGCAGTCCTTTGGAGCAAGATCATCCATAAATACCGGCTTTCCTGTCACCAGTGCCATTGCGTCTTTTTTTCTTATCGGTTGTCCGACTGCTTTCATGATCTTTCTCCTTTCTTTCTGTATTCGATAAATGCTTCCATTGCGCGAAGCTGTCCTTCATATCCGGAACATCTGCAAAGATTTCCCGCAAGATATGCCTTGATCTCTTCTCTTGTCGGCTCCGGATTCTCGCGGAACATGGCAATTGCATTCATGATCATTCCCGGATTGCAGAATCCACACTGTTCTGCACCCTGGTCTGCAACAAATGCACCGAATTCTTTTGCTTCTTCCTGAAGACCTTCTAACGTATCCACCTTACATCCGTCAACCCTTGCTGTCAGCATCGAACAGGACAATACCGGTTTATCATCTACAAATACTGTACACAGACCGCAATTGGACGTCTCGCATCCACGTTTTACACTATAACATCCATGATCTCTGACAAAATCAATCAGAAGCTGATCGCTGGATATTTCCGCTTCTCTCATTGTCCCGTTTAAAAGAATCTTTACTTTCATATCCTACTGATCTCCTCCTTTTGTATTCAGTGCTTCCAATGCCCTGCGTATCAGGACATATGCCAGTCGGCTTCTGTATTCTTTACCGGCGCGCATATTGCTGTCCGTCTTCACCTGTGAAGCCATGCATTCTGCCTCTTTCTTTATCTCTTCTTCCGTACAGACACCGCTCCATACTTTTTCTCTGACTACTTCTGTCAGTTCCAGTCGGACCGCCTTCTGCGGTCTTGCACCGATACATACACATCCATTTTCAGCATTTACTGAAACCGCACATGTCAATACCGGAAAATCTGTCTTGGAATTTCTATGTGCCAGATAGATCATATTTCTCTGATCCTTTTTTACAATGACTCTGACTAAAATGTCATTGTCCCTTTTCATCTGTGCAAATTCCTGTAATGGAACAATCCCGCCTTTATACAGTTCTACGTAACTGTCCATTGCAAGAAACACTGTCAGTACATCCGAAAATCCATAGCGTCCGAATATACTTCCACCAATCGTTGCAAGGTTCCGGAACTGTACGCCGACAATATCACTGACCGCATCTTTTACTGCGCCGTCACACCACTGGTTCAATCCTTCATGACATTCCAGTTCACGGAGTGTCGTCATACATCCGATCCGGAATTCTTCTGTCTCTTCGATCTGATTCAGACCAAGTCCGGACAGATCAATCGCTTTCTGTACATTCCGGTCCGACATCTTAAGCCACAGCATGCCGCCCAGAATGCAGTTCGTCCTCTTCTGGTTCAGTTCATATGCCTGTTCCAGAGTTTCTGCCTTCACATATTCCTTGATTTTTAACATACGCCTTTATCCTTATCTCTCTTTACTTAGCTTTCTCTTGCTTCATCTATTCTTACTTTTATCAGTCTCACCTTTTTATCTATTCGTCTTTATTCAGTGTGATCGCACCGGGAAAACAGACTCTGACGCAGGCAGGTTCCCGCCCTTCCCTGATTCTTTCGATACACCCGTCACACTTTTCCATTTTTCCGTCCTTGTCAAAATGGATCACGTCTTTCGGACAGACCTTTTCGCAGGCATGACATCCAATACATTTTTCTTTGTCTGTCAATACAAATCCTGTTTTTGCATCTTTGTAAATTGCCTGCACCGGACAGGCTTTGATACAGATACCGCAGTGGACACAGCCCGGACAGATATTCTTTTCAAACTGATTTTTCACTACCTTTTTGACCGTCCGGTGGCTCTTTGCATCTACATCTTCCACATCATGGTGTGCATCCAGACAGGCTATATGGCAGGCATAACAGCCGACACATTTGTCCGGATCAAATTTTAATCGGTAACTCATGCCTTCACCTCTCCTTTTTCTTTCTCGACTTTGCAGAAATAACTCTTATATCCCGGAAATCCCGAGATCGGATCCAGATAATTCCTGTCGATCAGGTCATTCGCCTCTCCCTTTGCATTGCCATGATAAATGTGTATGATCCCCGGCCGGCTGTTCAGATAGACTGCCGCAATTCCGCAGATACTTCCCACCGGTGAAGATACCCTTACCATATCACCATCTTCGATACCGTATTTTTCTGCATCTTCCGGATGGATCTCTATCAGTGTTGCTTTCTCCAGTCCCGCAAGCCACGCTACCCGGTATGTTCTTGCATGGAAAAGCTGTGGTTTCCTTGATCCTGTATTTAAGATCAGTGGATATTCTTCTCTGTCGATTTCCCATACCTCACGGAAATCTCTGTATTCCGGAAGCCCGGAATATCCATGACTTTCTTTATAACGTTCGAGTATCTGTGATACAAATTCCACTTTGCCGGATGGTGTATGGAATCTTTCTTTTTCATATGTCTTAAATGCAGGTGGAATAATCACACGTCCTTTTACCCCTTCCGGATGTGCCCGCAATTCCTCCAGTGTAATGCCGGATGGCTCCAGTATATATTCCATGTATTTCTCATAACCATGTTCCAATGCTTCATCATGTAACTGCATGGCACGAAGCATGCCGATCATGATCTCAATATCATTTTTCGCCTCTCCGACCGGTTCGATTGCTTTTTCTGACAGGAAGAACATACCTCCCCGTCCATTCAGTACAACATCACGTTCAAAGGAAGATGCAGCCGGAAGAACCAGATCTGCCATCTTGCTAGAATCCGAGAAAAACAGATCTACATTCACATAAAACTCCAACGTTTCCAATGCTTTCTGAAAATATTCCGGTTCCGGCCACATTCTGTGGTTCAGGCCGAATCCTACCACAGCTTTCAGCGGATATGGATCTTTCTTCAGAATATAATCTGCAATTCTCGTACACTGCGCTTCCTCACACGGGAGATCAAACCATGCCGGAAAATCTTTCTCACCGATGGCTTCTATCGTATCCAGCCGTTTTACTTTTCCATATTCATTGCAAGGAGATACCGGCCCCGGTCTTGACGGATTACCGCCCGGGATATCATAATTGCCGGTAAGTGCGATCAGACACATTACTGCCCGGTAATTCTGCATTCCATTAATATTATGTACAACCGGAGACGCTGAAAACATTATGCCTGCCGGACCATTAGACGCATACATTCTGGCAGCCTCACGGATCAGTTCTTTATCTACACCGGTGATCTTCTCTGCTTTTTCCGGTGGAAACTGATTCACATACGCCTGATACTCCTCAAAACCATATACATATGTTTCTACAAATTCTTTATCATACAGACCTTCTTCTATGATCACCTGTGCCATAGACAGCGCCAGTGCCCCATCTGTTCCAGGCAGCAGTTTCAGGTGGATATCCGCTGCCTGTGTCGTTACGGTCTCTCTTGGATCTACGGCTATGATCTTCGCCCCACGTGCTTTCAAAGCCTGATAAGGTCTTGCCATCCCCGCATTGGAATGATACAGGTTGTTACTCCATACCAGAACCGTCTGTGCATGCATCAGATCCGGAAAGCAGATGTCATTTCCATAAATGGATCTCCATGCCATTGCCGCCGACTGAAAACAGGTGCTGGATTCTGTACAGTAATTTGGGGATCCATAAGCATTGGCAAGCCGCAGAAGTGCCGGTCTGTACCATTTCGGATATCCCGCATAAAACGCTGTCGCCTGCGGACCATATTCTTTTTTGACCCTGAGAAGATTCTCAGCAATCATCCGATACGCTTCATCCCAGGATACTCGTTCGAATTTCCCGCTTCCTTTTTTTCCGATCCTCTTCATCGGATACAGGATCCTGTCTTTGTTATAAACATACTGTCTGGAAGCCGCTCCTTTGGAACACAATCCCCCACTCTGTCCCGGAAGATCCCGGCTACCTTCTATCGACGCAAGCTTTCCTTCTTCTACATAAGCATCGATCGGACATCCCGCCGAACAGATATTACAGCGGACTTTTTTTATTACTCTTTGATTCATGCTGTTTCACCCATCAATGTTTCTATGTTTATTCGTACATTTTATTATAACAAGTTGCTTTTCAGTTTTCTATCTATTTTTCAAATTTCTGTCTTTCTTTCCCTTCATGATCTTAAAGTACATGACAATCAGAAGCGTACCTGCCAGTACCCATGCCGCCGGGGATGCCAGACAGATTCCCATATAACTTCCAAAATGCGAAGCGATCAACGCCGCGCCGCTTCGCCCTACCAGTTCCGCAATTCCTGCTGTCATAGGAAGCAGACCATATCCCATTCCCTGGATTCCGTTCCGGTACAGATTCACAACCACAAGAGGAATGAAGGATACGCTGACACATCTCAGATAAATGTCTACATATCTCATGATCTGGTCCAGATTTTCCGATACAAAGAATACCGTCATGTATTTTCCGCCAAAGAAAATAACTGCACCAGTAACAACTGCATAGACAATTCCGATCAGCGTAGCACTTTTGAATCCTTTACGGATCCTCGTATATTTTCCCGCCCCCATATTCTGTGCACAGTAAGTCGCCATCGTCGTTCCAAGTGCAACGTATGCCTGCGTAAATACCTGCTCAATCTTGCTTGCTGCCGCAAATCCGGCTGCAGCTGTAGAACCGAGGATATTCAGGCAAGACTGTACAACAATCGTTCCTATCGCCGTGATGGAATACTGAAATGCCATCGGAAGTCCGATCTTCAGCTGCCATCCGGCCAGATTCTTATCTATTTCCCAGTCTTCTCTATGGAGATGCAGTACGGGAACCTTCTTTGCAATATATAGCAGACACAGGATTCCTGAAATTCCCTGTGCGATCACTGTCGCATAGGCAGCCCCTGCCGCTCCCATTCCAAATACAATGATAAACACCAGATCCAGCACAATATTCAAAAGTGCTGCAATCACAAGAAAATAAAGCGGACGCTTACTATCGCCCAGTGCCCTTAATACACTTGCAAGATAATTGTAAAGCGCCTGTGCCACAATCCCGCCGCAGATGACCATAATATATCCGTAAGCTTCTCCATACATGTCCGATGGTGTATTCATCAGATGTAGTACCTTCGCCATACTGATCATGCTCAGCAATGTAAGAATAACGGTTACGATCCCTGTAAGTACCGCACCGGATGCCACAGACTTCTTCATCGCCTTCATGTTTCCGGCTCCGAAGTGCTGTGCTGTAACAACCGTAAATCCCGCCGTAACTCCCTGCAGGAAGCCAATGATCAGAAATACCAGTGTTCCACATGCTCCTACCGCCGCCAGTGCCGCATTACCGACAAATTTCCCGACGATCACCGTATCTGCCATATTATAAAACTGCTGAAAGATATTACCGATAAAGATCGGCATTGTAAAATTGAAAATGATCTTCCCGGGGCTTCCGGCCGTCATATCTTTTTCCATCCTGTTTTCCTCCTTTTCTGTGTGTCTTTTGTGTATCATTCTTTTCAAGTTACTTTCTTTTTCAATATGTTTACGTTAAGAAAAGACCCTGATATCGCTTCAGAGTCTTTTCTCGCAAAACTTTATTCATTATATAGAACAAGGAAAACAATTGCAACTATTTTTCTGCAGATTTATTTACAAATCCAACTTTATTAAGCGGCCAGTACCGAAATCCTGCCTTTGCCAGAATTGCTTCTTTCTTTACATACGTGTTATCCCAGTATCTGGAATCCAGGCTGTTATTCCGATTATCTCCCATTACAAAATAGCTATCTTCCGGAACTTCATACGGTCCGAAGCTTCCTGTCATCTCTTCCGGGCAGAAGCTTACCGCCTGTGTCTGTTCTTTTCCATCAATGTAAACCTTACCATCTTTCACGGTAACGGTCTCTCCCGGCAGCCCGATCACACGCTTGATAAAGATCTTAGACGGATCATCCGGATATTTGAAGATTACTATATCATATCTTTCCGGGTCATCCTTTATATATGCCAGACGGTTCCCCAGTACCCGGTCACCCTTCATAATCGTATCCTGCATGGATTCCGACGGGATCACTGCATTGATATACACCAGTTTGTTCATCGCAAATACAACGCAGAATATGATCAGAAATGTCTTCAGGTAATCCCATACAGCTGCCATACCGGTCAGTTCTTCCTTCTCTTCTTTTCTTTTCTTCTTGGTCTCTTTTTTCTCGTCTCTGTCTTTCACCTGAAACTCCCCTTTATTACTTATTATTACCCGTCTTATTTACTTATCGTCTTCTGAACCGGCTCCCTGATCTGTTTACATCTTGATCATGACTCCATTCGGACTGACTGCAACTTCACTCCCCTCAACAATCTCTTTACGGTAAAGTTCCGCATCCGGAATCTCTAACTGGATCTCTTCTTCACTTTTCAGCTTCAGAAGGGTTACTTTAGCCATCGGTTCTACCCCGTCCGGTCTTCCCTCACATCCAAAGTCCGGTTCATCAATTCTCATCACCAAATGTCCCATATTCAGAATATCTACCGTCTGCGCATCCGGCTTATTATCATAAAACTTATCCAGAACTTTTAAGAACACCTCATTCTCCTTCGTTGCCAGTGCAAATAACGTCATGGAAGAACAGAGTTTCAAATCATCCGGCCAGCCCATTACCTGTGTAGCATCATCTGATTCCAGTTCCAGTAACGCTTTGGAAATTTCTCTCAAATGTCCTCCCGTTACCGGATTTTCCATATATTCTTTCGCTTCTTCATAGTCCTCAATAGCGTAGTACCTTGCAGTACCACTACTGCCAAGTCCCTGAATCTGTGGGAAAATGTACCACATCCAACAGCTTCTCTTATGTCCGCTTCTGATCTCTGCAAGAGCTGTCTTATAATCAGACTCCTGCGCTTTTATAAACCTCGCCAAATTATTCTCTCTCATTCTTCTGAACCCTCCAGTTCACACCTCTGTGCTTTAAAGCAACAGATTCATTTACAACATCTTTCTATATATTACCATAATTTTCTATCAGATGTATATAAAATTTCTCATTCTCTCTTGCTATCTGATATTGCCTGCGCTATAATAAACCATGAACAAAGTTCATATTTAACAGGGGAGCTGGCGAAAACCGGCTGAGAGGAAGCGTAATTCCGTTTCGACCCTTTACCTGATTTGGATAATGCCAACGGAGGGATTCATACCATGTATTGATTTGACAGAGATGCCCCCGCATCTCTTCTTTTTTTACTTTTCGTACCCTCCATCCGCTTTATGAATGAAGGGTATTTTTTACGAAGGGAATGTTTATTTATGACACACACAACTTTATCATCAGACTCTTCACGGACAAGACGACTGGCTCTTGCCGGTGTATTTACGGCTCTTGCCATCGTCGGAAGCTTCTTAAGCTTTCCGGTTGCAGGCAGTAAATGTGCACCTGTACAGCATATTATTAATATCCTGGCAGCAGTCATGTTAGGACCTTGGTACAGTGTAGGAATTGCATTTTGTGCCAGCCTGTTACGAAATCTGCTTGGTCTTGGCAGCATGATGGCTTTTCCCGGAAGTATGGTCGGAGCACTTTGCTGCGGACTTGTATACTCCATTTGCCACAAGTTCAGCCTGACTTGTCTTGCCGAGGCACTCGGCACAGGAATTCTTGGCGGCCTGGCTGCTTATCCTGTTGCAGTATATATTATGGGAATCACTCCTGCCGGGATCTTCGTCTATGTAGTTCCATTTCTGATTTCTACTATTGCAGGAAGCATTCTTGCATTCCTGCTGATTACAACGCTGAATAAAAGCGGCGTAATGTCTATGATAAAAACGACTCGTTAAGAGTTGTTTAGAAACGGTACATCGGGGACACCACCTTGTACCGCATACACAAGTATCAGATTTTCCATCTGATATAGGCGTCAGTAATTTCATAGTTCTTTTATGAACCGCAGATCTGTGTAGAGAAATATTTTTCCCGCACCAAAATCTGTGTGTTTTTGCTGACGCTTTATAACCTTATATCTAATTTTTTAACGGAGGCAAACACATGAGAAATTACACAACACAGATGGATGCTGCAAGAAAAGGAATTGTCACTCCTGAAATTGAGATTGTAGCAAAAAAAGAAAACATGACAACAGAAGCACTTATGAAACTGGTTGCAGAAGGCAAGGTTGCAATCTGTGCCAACAAGAATCACACCAGCCTTGATCCGGAAGGTGTCGGAAGCATGCTCCGTACCAAGATCAATGTAAACCTTGGTGTATCCCGCGACTGCAAGGATTACAATATTGAAATGGAAAAAGTTATGAGTGCTGTAAAGCTTGGTGCTGAAGCCATCATGGATTTATCAAGCCACGGTAACACACAGCCATTCCGTCAGAAACTGACACATGAATGCCCTGCTATGATCGGTACGGTTCCTGTATACGACAGTGTCATCCACTATCAGAGAGATCTTGCTACTCTGACCGCTCAGGACTTCATCGACGTTGTCCGTCTTCACGCAGAGGATGGTGTAGACTTTGTCACACTTCACTGCGGAATTACACGTAAAACAATTGAGCAGATAAAAAAACACAAACGTAAAATGAATATTGTAAGCCGCGGCGGAAGTCTTGTATTTGCATGGATGTGTATGACTGGAGAAGAAAATCCTTTCTACGAACACTATGATGAGATTCTTGATATCTGCGAAGAATATGATGTTACTATCTCCCTTGGTGATGCATGCCGCCCTGGATGTCTGGCTGATGCTACCGATGTATGCCAGATTGAAGAACTGGTGCGTCTTGGAGAACTTACAAAACGTGCATGGGATCACAATGTACAGGTAATGGTAGAAGGACCGGGACATGTGCCGCTTGATCAGGTTGCTGCCAACATGAAAGTACAGCAGAGTATCTGCATGGGTGCTCCGTTCTATGTACTTGGTCCTCTTGTTACGGATATCGCTCCTGGTTACGACCACATCACATCCGCTATCGGTGGTGCAGTTGCTGCTATGAATGGTGCTGCATTCTTATGTTATGTAACACCTGCAGAACATCTGGCGCTTCCTAATGTAGATGACGTAAAACAGGGAATCATTGCTTCCAAGATTGCTGCTCATGCTGCCGATATCGCCAAAGGTGTTCCTGGAGCACGTGATATTGATGATAAAATGGCTGAAGCACGTCAGAAACTTGACTGGGACGCACAGTATGCCTGTGCATTAGACCCTGAAACAGCCAAAGCTATCCGTGACAGCCGAAGCCCGGAAGATGATCATAGTGATACCTGCAGTATGTGCGGAAAATTCTGCGCAGTCAGAAGTATGAATAAGGCTTTGGCCGGGGAATATATTGATATTCTGTAATTCTTGGGATTTAATTTATTAACTGGGAAGCGGCCTCTCAGTCCTTGAAGGAAACAATAGATAAGGCTTCTTGTTCAGGT